>NZ_AOHM01000127.1:0-573 GCF_000510895.2 Pseudomonas sp. FH1 | reverse complement strand
GGACATCGAAAATCCCTGTATTTCTGTTTGCCAGCTGAACAGCGAACTATGCGTCAGCTGCGGTCGTACCAAGGAAGACATCAGAAAATGGAAACGAATGAAACGTCCAGAAAAAATGGCCGCTGTACAACGCGCCACCCTGCGTCTGAAAAGCCTGCAAAAAAAGAACTCTTAAACCACAGTCATTTACCTTTTCTACTTTTTCAGCCGAGACAGATGCCCTAATTCGAAAGGGCAAGCTGAGAGGCAACGCCGTTCCCAAACTTAGCACTATCCCGATCAGCAATCTGCTGCCCAATGCGTGGCAGTATACGGAGCATGGCGTCATCTCAAATTGTTATTGAGGACAGCAGTACGGGGTTATCAAATTCGGTGCAAGAGCGCCTTTACAATTGTTGCTGATGTCCTTAGCGAATGGTTTGAGAATGAAATCGACAGAGCATGTCCCGCTGCATGGCCATGAACGGTGACCATGCTGTGACGGGATGGACGGGGTGGGATTAGTTTTCGGGGTATTCAGCAATCACCTGATCTGTGCCAGCTTTGGTCAGGCCGATTATCTGGTAGGCCTCA
>NZ_AOHM01000126.1:0-105296 GCF_000510895.2 Pseudomonas sp. FH1 | reverse complement strand
CCTGCTTCAATTCAATAACCGTGTTGCACTCAGCTCCTGCAACCGCCGGACGGTACACGTGAGGTATTGCAGCGTACCAGTAGTGCCAAACCATATAGGATTATATTTATTGATTTTGAAAACGGCGAGCGCTTGCAGTTTCGCTACGCAGTCAATGGTGAGCTCGAAAAAATCATCGGCCACAGTCAAGAAGCTTTATTAACAATGGTGTATTCGGGGAATCGACTTCAGTACACAGATACGCGTGTCGATAGCGGACGTCAGGCTCGCACGCGTTTTACGCAGGTAAACGGTTTCCTCACTCATGTCACTGCGCCTTATGATACGGTTGGCGTGCCGGGGGTAGCGGGTTATACGTTTGAATACACGGAGTTCCGTAATGGCCTGATCGCAATTACTCGGGTAAGATCGCCTATGGGGGGAGATGAGCTGATCGTATACACCGAGGCGGGCCACTCGTATGCACAGAATCAATATATTCCGCGGGTTAACCGTTGGGTAATAACCCCTGGCGCTAACCAACAGATGATGATATGGGCTTATAGCTATAGTCCGGTCAATAATTTTACGGGGTACCCATTTATCGGTGGCTATGACAAGAACGAGGACAACGCGTACACCATAGGTGGTGAGTATAATTACTGGGTTGAGGAGAAAAGGCTCGGGACTAATGACGTGGTTTTGCTGACCACTCGTTTGGCCTATAACAAATACCATCTGCTCATCGAGGAAGACGTCCTGCGCGAAGGCACCCGGACTACTAAACTCGTTGCTTATAACGCGAAACCTGGGCTCTTCCCGGCGCAGCCCGCTAACTATCAATTACCCACACTCATTACAACACGCTATGCACTTGTGGCAGGCGGTAATGTACGGGAGACAAAGGTCGCGATAACGACTGACGAATACGGCAATGAGTTAAGCCGTACCGAGGCCTCTGGTGTTCGTACCGAATACACCTATTATCCGGTCGCTGGGGAGAGCGGCAAGTGTCCGGCCGACTCCCATAATCAGTTCCAGCGCTACATAAAACAGGAACGCCTAGTTCCTGTCGGGGGAACGCCTGCCGCCCGACTCACCGAATACACCCACACTCGCTTGCCGTTGACGGGCGCCAGCTACTTTGTTGTGCAGCAGTCGACTTCTCAGGGGGCTGTATTCAACCAGCAGCAAACCTATTACGACACACCCGCGCAATTAGCCGGTCGGTTGAAGACCAGCACCTGCACTATCGATGGACAGTCACAGCACAGTGAGTTCAGCTACACCGTTACCGGTGACACGCTGACAGAAACGCGCAAGCTTGTTGGACGCGAGGGGCAATACCTGGAGTCGATCCGTACCCTCTCATTAGTCACCCGTCACCTGCTGTCGGTGACAGGGGACGGTAATTGCTCTTTGGATATGGTGTTCGATGCAAGTGGGCGGCTGGCGTCGGAGATAACCTCTGCCGGAAAACCGCAACAAGCTGGGCGCACCTATGCCTATCATTTCAAGGACGTGCAGAAAAACGCCCATCTGGTGACAACTGATGCACAAGGCAATCGTGTTATCACGTATTTTGATGGTAGGGGCCGCCGGGTATCGGAGGCTAAATTGCAGGCGGGTGGCGTGGAGGTTCTGACGGGGTCGTGGGCTTATGATGCGCAAGGGCGACAGGTTGAATCGGTGAAGACTGATTATCTGCCAGACGGCACTAGGACGCTAAAGAGCGTTTATACCTATAACCGTTGGGGCAATAGCAGTCGCACCACTAACCCGGATGGCAGCGTATCGATTGACGACTACGATCCACAGCTTAATCAAAGGCTGACAGGTACCGTCGGTGGCGAAAGAAAGGAGACTATTTTCAACGAATTTGGCCAACCGGTTAAGGTCAATCGCCTAGATACCCTGGACAACGCCGTTGAGATAGAGTCCAGCACCTACGATGGTTTTGGCCGGTGCACTACCCGTGAAGACAAAGGTAATAAACGGACTGATCATTTTTTTTATGATGCTTTCGACCGAGTAGTGCGGTTGCGTGAAGTACCCGCCGATGGGAGCCCAGCGCGAGAACAGACAATAGTCTACGCGTCGGGAAGCAGTGACGATCACGTAACGGCCATCAAGATAAACGGCATAGAAGTGGGTACACGCAGCTTCGACAGCCTTGGGCGATTGACCTCGCAAGCCAGGGGTAAGGCCGCTGCAACAACCTTCGGCTATGAAACTAACTGGACGGAGCCGGTCACTCGGACGTCGCCTCAAGGTGCTGTCCAAACGCTGTCCTATGACAAACAGCTTGGTGTGGTTGAGCAGGTGAAACTGGCGGGCCATCCCGACCGGGATTTTCTGTTCAATCCGTCCGATGCCAGCCTGACACGCTCCACTTCGGCAGGTCTGGTCCATGAGTTGCTCTATGACGAATCCGGTTTTCCCAAGAGCGAAGTTCATACGGCCAACGGTAGTGTGTTAACGGCTGGATATAGCCACTCTCCAGCAGGACGTATGCTGCAATACACCGCTGCTGATGGTCAGCGCAGTCAATATGATTACGACGGGCAAGGACGTTTTATCAAGATGACTGCTGGATCGCTTATCGTCGAGCAGCGCTACAATGCGTTCGGACAGCCCGATACCCTGATCACGGCGCAGGGCGCCACACGGGTTGACACTAAAATCACCTACGATGGGTTGGGACGTGAGCACGTACGTCGCTTCGAGCAAAACGGTGCGCTGTTGCAGACCCTGACCAGCACTTATCACCCCAGTGGTTTGTTGGCGACGCGGTTTATGCGGGACGCAAATGGGCAGGTGGTGATTGGGGAGGCCTATGAGTACGACTCGTTTGGGCATTTGCGGGACTACACGTGTCAAGGCCGTGAACGTCCGGTGGACCGACAAGGTCGCGATATTGCTGCGCAGCAATTTAGCCATGGTGCTTTCGACAACCTCACAAAGGTGGTTACGACCTTCGTTGATGGCTCTGAAGATATTTGCCAGCGTTACTTCACAGGGCTGGATCCTACCCAACTGACACGTCTGACCTATACCAATCCGGTTCGGGATATAACACTGGCTTATGATGCTGCGGGCAACCTGCGAAAGGGTCCGCAAGGCCAGGTGTATACGTTCGATGGCTTTGACCAACTGACCCGCGTGCAAACTGGCATAGAGAGCATTCGCTACGAGTACGACGCAGAGGGACGCCAAGTTGTGGCTGCTCGTGGCGCAGAGCCTGCCGTCAGCTTGGCCTACGTAGGCGATCGTCTCGATACGCTGGCAGAGGGTGCGAAAAAAGTGCGCTACTTCCAGGCCGGCGAGCAGTTAGCGCTACGCAGTGGCGGAGTAGATGGGCCGCAACTGCATGTGAGCGATGGAGCGGGTAGTGTGCGTGGGGTGACGGCGCCGGGTCAGGCTCACGTAAGGCGGCATTACACGCCCTATGGTGATACGACCATTCCCCTCAATGATGGCAAGGCCCGCACCTTGGCCGACCTACAAGTACCCGCGTTCAACGGCGAGCGATTGGACTTGTCCGTTAACCTCTATCACCTGGGCAATGGTCAGCGTGCCTATGACCCGGATCTCAAGCTATTTCTCTCAGCCGATCCGCTGTTCTCTTCTGATGCAGGACTCGATGCTAATGGCTACTGCAACGGTGACCCGATCAACCAAAGCGACCCCAGCGGGTTGTTTCCAACCTGGTTGAAGTGGGTGTTGACTGGAGCGGCGTTGGCGTTAGGGGTTGTTGCGCTGGGCATTGGCGTGGCAGGCATTGCGGCAGTCGGTTTAGCCGCTGCAACCACAGCTCAGATGGTGATGGTCGCCGGAACGGCATTGGGTGTCATTGGTAGCACGTTAGGGGTCGCGGCATTAGGCGTCGAAGCGGTAGATGCGGCAATGGGGTGGGACCGTTCCAGTCACATCCGTAATTTGGGGTGGGCGGCCTTCGGCTTTTCAATGGCCTCCTGGGCAGCCAGCTCGTACAACGCCTGGGGAGCGGCGAGTGGAGCCTATAATTCTGCAAAAGGGATCAAGGGTGTTGGGGACATCGCACACCGTTCGGGTTATTTCACCGAACCCGCGCGTGAAGGCCTGAGATCTGCAATCAAGATATTCAGTGGCCGAACCTTTAAAGTCGCTGGTCGCATAACCCCGGGGAGTAAAGCATTTGGTTCTACCCGAGCCGTCATCAGAGGTGTGAATTTAATGCGCAGTCTGAATGCGCGTTACAGTGCCCTGACATCAGAGTCGCAGGAGGTTACTGGCGATGGGGTGGGACAACAGCAGCAACGGATGATGAGGCAATTTGTTGATATGCCGCAGAGCGCCAGCCGCTTTTATCAGTCCTTCAGAGATGAGGCGAACCGTATCCGTCAGCCGATTTTGGCTGAGGCATACCAAGAGACATCATGAGGTCGTCGGTGTGATTCACGGAGGCTGAAAAAAAAGCAAAAAAAGCAGGCGCTCACAAGCCTGCTTTTTCATTTTGAGCAAGGCTTAAGGCCGCTTACGCTCCACCGCCCGCAACAAATGCGTCGGCGGTGTCTCGCAGCTGATCTTGCGCCCCAGCAACGCCTCGATCGACGGCAACTGGTAAGAGTCATCCTCACCCGCAAAGCTGATCGACACACCTGCAGCCCCCGCACGGCCCGTACGACCAATCCGGTGCACATAATCATCCGGCACTTCCGGCAGGGTGAAGTTGATCACATGGCTGATGCCATCAATGTGAATCCCACGGCCTGCTACGTCAGTGGCCACCAGCACACGAATCTTGCCTTCGCGGAAACCTTCCAACGTCTTGATACGTTTATGCTGCGGCACATCGCCCGACAGTTGCGCCGCGTTCACCCCATCACGCACCAGGCGTTCTTCGATGCGGCGCACTTCGTCCTTGCGGTTGGCGAACACCATCACGCGTTCCCAACCGTTGTCGTTGACCAGGTTGTAGAGCAACTTGTACTTGTCGGCACCGGCCACGGCATAGATGTGTTGCTCGACGTTTTCGCTGGCGACGTTTTCCGCTTCGATCTCGACGATGGACGGGTCGGTGGTCCACTGCTTGGCGAGGTTCATCACGTCTTCGGTGAAGGTCGCGGAGAACAGCAGGGTCTGACGCTCGGATTTCGGCGGGGTCTGGCGAATGATCTGACGCACTTGTGGGATGAAGCCCATGTCGAGCATGCGGTCGGCTTCGTCCAGCACCATCACTTCGACCATGTCCAGGTGCACGTCGCCGCGCTGGTTGAAGTCCAGCAGGCGGCCCGGTGTCGCCACCAGGATGTCGCAGTGACGGGCTTCGAGGTGCTTGAGCTGCTTGTCGAAGTCCATGCCACCGACGAACGTCATGACGTTGAGGCCGGTGTACTTGGTCAGGTCGGCGGCGTCCTTGGCGATCTGCACCACCAGCTCGCGGGTCGGGGCGATGATCAGTGCGCGCGGCTCACCCATGTAGCGCTCTTTCGGCGGCGGCGTCTGCAGCAACTGGGTGATGATCGAGATCAGGAACGCGGCGGTCTTGCCAGTGCCGGTCTGGGCACGGCCGATGGCGTCTTTGCCGGCCAGGGTGAAGCCCAACACCTGCGCCTGGATCGGCGTGCAGTACGGGAAACCCAGGTCCTGGATGGCGTGCATCAGTTCAGGCGCCAGTTTGAAATCGTGGAAACGCGTCTTGCCTTCCTGGGGCTCGACGACGAAATCTTCGAGTTTCCATGGGATCACCGGCGGCTTTGGCGCACGTTCGCGACGTGGCTTTGGCGCCACTGGCGCGGCAGCAGGTTCAACTGGCTTTGCCTGTTCAGGCGGTGTCACCGCTGGCTTCTTGGGCTGGGCAGCCGGTGCGTTCCGCGCGGGTTGTTGGCCGTCATTGCGGCTACCGGCTGTCGGGGCAGGAGCACTGGAATCAGGCGCGAGCGGCTCAGCCTCGCTTTTGCCGAACATCTTCTTGAGTGCTTTGAGCACGGTGATCTCATTAATTGGTTAAGGAATGTACGCCGGCCAGTGTAATGCAAGAATCGGGCGCGGCGTAGTGCGTCTGTCATACGGCTACATAAACCGTGGTTTTCAGCCCAGGCGAGCGGTCAACCAGGCACCGATATCGCGGATCTCCTCGGGTAACACTTCGTGGCCCATTGGGTATTCCTGCCATGTCACGGTGACACCACGGGTCTTCAAATGCTCATAGGCACTACGGCCCATGGCGTTTTGCACCACGTCGTCATATTGGCCGTGCAGGCACAGCGTCGGAATACGCTGCTGACTGGCGGACAATTCGAGTTCATCACTGAAGGTCGGCGCATAAGTGGAGAGGGCGATCACGCCACCCAACGGGCCTTCCCAATTCAGGAATGCGGTATGGAAAACCACGGCACCGCCTTGGGAGAAACCGGCGAGGAAAATGCGCGACGCGTCTATTCCGGTTCTCTTCTGCGCTTCGATCAAATCCGTGACCATTTTGGCTGAGACTTCCAGCTCTTCCAGGCTGATGGAGCGCGCCGGGCTCATGGCCTTGATGTCGTACCAACTCGGCATCTCGTAGCCACCGTTGATCGTCACCGGGCGGGTCGGTGCCTGGGGCAAAACGAAACGGGTGGTCAGCAAGCTTTCCTGCAGCGCTTCGGCCACCGGCAGGAAGTCGTAGCGATCGGCACCCAGGCCATGCAACCAGATGACGCAGGCGTCTGCGGGCTTGGCGGGCTGAAGAATCAAGGGGTCGGTCATGTCTGCTCCATTAATGTGCGCGCGCTCCGATTAAGTGCGACGGAACGGTGCGCGACAGGTTGATCTGTTAAGAAGATGTCGCACGGTTGAATCTTTTTCTATTGACCGTGGGCTGAATCGGCTCAGCCGACACTCTGGTACGCGCCTTGCTATGTGTTGAACGATGTCAGCGCTATCTCGGGACGGTAACACTATCAGTGACTGCCGCCTGTGGGATAGCAACTGGAATTACTGCGACAACTTCATGCCGCTTGACCCTAAAAAAAGCCAACACGGGTCGATATCGCCTCATAAGGGTGCGCTGAGGTTCGAGCTCCGACACAACAAGAGCAAACTGGAGGTTTGAATGAAGGTATTGAAATCCACCCTGGCCATCGTGACTGCGGCGGCTGTACTGGGTGTCAGCGGTTTCGCCCAAGCTGGCGCCACCCTGGATGCCGTGCAGAAGAAAGGCTTTGTGCAATGTGGCGTGAGCGACGGCCTGCCGGGTTTCTCGGTGCCGGATGCCAGCGGCAAGATCCTCGGGATCGACGCTGACGTGTGCCGCGCTGTAGCCGCTGCTGTTTTCGGTGACGCGACCAAGGTCAAATTCAGCCAGTTGAACGCCAAGGAGCGTTTCACCGCGCTTCAATCCGGCGAAGTCGACATTCTGTCCCGTAACACCACCATGACCAGCTCCCGCGACGCCGGCATGGGCCTGAAATTCCCAGGCTTCATCACTTACTACGACGGCATCGGCTTCCTGGTAAACAACAAGCTGGGCGTGAAAAGTGCCAAGGAGCTGGACGGTGCAACCATCTGCATCCAGGCCGGCACCACCACTGAGCTGAACGTTTCCGACTACTTCCGCGGCAACAACCTGAAATACACCCCGATCACCTTCGACACCTCCGACGAAAGCGCCAAGTCGCTGGAATCCGGGCGCTGCGACGTGCTGACCTCCGACAAGTCCCAACTGTTCGCCCAGCGCAGCAAGCTGGCCGCGCCGAAGGACTACGTGGTTCTGCCGGAAACCATTTCCAAAGAGCCATTGGGCCCGGTCGTACGTAACGGCGACGACGAATGGCTGGCCATCGTGCGCTGGGTTGGCTACGCCATGCTCAACGCTGAAGAAGCCGGCATCACTTCGAAAAACGTTGAAGCTGAAGCCAAGTCCACCAAGAACCCGGACGTTGCGCGTCTGCTCGGTGCTGACGGCGAATACGGCAAAGACCTGAAAGTGAAGAAAGATTGGGTTGTGCAGATCGTCAAGCAAGTCGGTAACTACGGTGAAGTGTTCGAGCGCAACCTGGGCAAGAGCACCCCGCTGGAAATCGACCGTGGCCTGAACGCGCTGTGGAACAACGGCGGCATTCAATACGCACCCCCTGTGCGCTGATCGCTGATGGTTCTGTCACCCGGTGGGCCAACCGCCGGGTGATGTTCTGTTCCATTATTTTCGGGGCATTTCATGCAAAAACAAATCGGCGCACCCAAGCAGAAGCTAAGCTTCAGCGACCCTAAAGTGCGTGCGTGGCTCTTCCAGATCATCACGATTGTGGCGGTGGTCTCGCTGGGCTGGTACCTCTTCAACAACACCCAGACCAACCTTCAACACCGGGGCATTACCTCGGGTTTCGACTTTCTTGAACGCAGTGCCGGCTTCGGCATCGCGCAGCATTTGATCGACTACACCGAATCGGACAGCTATGCCCGAGTCTTTGTGATCGGTTTGCTCAACACTTTGCTGGTGACCTTCATCGGCGTGATCCTGGCGACCCTGCTCGGTTTTGTTATCGGCGTGGCGCGGCTGTCGCCGAACTGGATGATCAACAAGCTGGCGACCGTGTATGTGGAAGTGTTCCGCAACATTCCGCCGCTGCTGCAAATCCTGTTCTGGTATTTCGCGGTGTTCCTGACCATGCCGGGGCCGCGTAACAGTCATAACTTCGGCGATACCTTCTTTGTCAGCAGCCGTGGCCTGAACATGCCGGCAGCGATTGCCGCCGATGGGTTCTGGCCGTTTGTGGTCAGCATTTTGGTTGCCATCGTGGCAATCGTGCTGATGGCGCGTTGGGCCAACAAGCGTTTTGAAGCGACTGGCGTTCCGTTCCATAAATTCTGGGCGGGCTTGGCGCTGATCATCGTGATCCCTGCGTTGTGCACCTTGATCTTCGGTGCGCCGCTGCACTGGGAAATGCCCGAGCTCAAGGGTTTCAACTTTGTCGGCGGCTGGGTCCTGATCCCCGAACTGCTGGCGCTGACCCTGGCGTTGACCGTCTACACCGCCGCGTTTATCGCCGAGATCGTGCGGTCGGGCATCAAGTCCGTCAGCCACGGCCAGACCGAAGCCGCGCGCTCCCTGGGCCTGCGCCCTGGGCCGACGCTGCGCAAGGTCATCATCCCGCAGGCCTTGCGGGTGATCATTCCGCCGCTGACCAGCCAATACCTCAACCTGGCGAAAAACTCGTCCCTGGCGGCCGGTATCGGTTACCCGGAAATGGTTTCGCTGTTTGCCGGCACGGTGCTCAACCAGACCGGCCAGGCCATCGAAGTTATTGCCATCACCATGAGCGTGTACCTGGCGATCAGCATCAGCATTTCCCTGCTGATGAACTGGTACAACAAGCGCATTGCGCTGATCGAGCGGTGAGGAAACGCCCATGAGTTCACATACTTTCAAACCGGATATGCCGCCGCCGAACAAAGTGTTCGGGCCGATGGCCTGGATGCGCGCCAACCTGTTTTCCAGCTGGCTCAACACCTTGCTGACGCTGCTGGCGTTCTACCTGATCTACCTGGTGGTGCCGCCGATCCTGAGCTGGGCGATCATCGACGCCAACTGGGTCGGTACGACACGCGCCGATTGCACCAAAGAGGGCGCCTGCTGGGTGTTCATCCAACAGCGCTTCGGGCAGTTCATGTACGGCTACTACCCCGGCGACCTGCGCTGGCGCGTGGACCTCACCGTGTGGCTGGCCATCGTTGGCGTGGCGCCGTTGTTCATCTCGCGCTTCCAGCGCAAGGCGGTCTACGGGCTGAGCTTTTTGGTGCTGTACCCGATCATCGCGTTCTTCCTGCTGCACGGCGGTGCGTTTGGCCTGACCAACGTGGCGACCAGCCAATGGGGCGGCCTGATGCTGACCCTGGTGATCGCCACCGTCGGCATCGCCGGCGCCTTGCCGCTCGGCATCATGCTCGCGCTCGGGCGGCGTTCGAATATGCCAGCGATTCGAGTGGTCTGTGTGACCTTCATCGAGTTCTGGCGCGGCGTGCCGTTGATCACCGTGCTGTTCATGTCCTCGGTGATGCTGCCGTTGTTCCTGCCCGAAGGCATGGGTATCGACAAGCTGCTGCGGGCGTTGATCGGCGTGATCCTGTTCCAGTCGGCCTATGTGGCCGAAGTGGTGCGCGGTGGCTTGCAGGCGATTCCCAAAGGTCAGTACGAAGCCGCTGCTGCGATGGGCCTGGGTTACTGGCGTTCGATGGGCCTGGTGATTCTGCCGCAGGCCCTGAAGATGGTGATTCCGGGCATCGTCAACACGTTCATTGCGCTGTTCAAGGACACGAGCCTTGTGATCATCATCGGCCTGTTCGACCTGCTCAACAGCGTCAAGCAAGCCGCCGCCGACCCTAAATGGTTGGGCATGGCCACCGAAGGCTACGTGTTCGCCGCCCTGGTGTTCTGGATTTTCTGTTTTGGTATGTCGCGCTATTCCATTCATTTGGAACACAAGCTCGACACAGGCCACAAGCGTTAGGAGTTGATGTTATGAGCGAAGCGATCAAACAGCCTGTGAGCCCTGAAGGCATTATCCAGATGCAGGGCGTCAACAAGTGGTACGGCCAGTTTCACGTGTTGAAAGACATCAACCTCAACGTCAAGCAGGGCGAGCGTATCGTGCTGTGCGGCCCCTCGGGTTCGGGCAAGTCCACCACCATCCGCTGCCTCAACCGCCTGGAAGAACACCAGCAGGGCCGCATCGTGGTGGATGGCGTGGAGCTGACCAACGATCTCAAGCAGATCGAAGCGATCCGCCGTGAAGTCGGCATGGTGTTCCAGCACTTCAACCTGTTCCCGCACCTGACCATCCTGCAGAACTGCACGCTGGCGCCGATGTGGGTGCGCAAGATGCCCAAGCGCAAGGCCGAGGAAATCGCCATGCACTACCTGGAGCGCGTGCGTATTCCGGAGCAGGCCCACAAGTTTCCGGGGCAACTGTCCGGTGGGCAGCAACAGCGTGTGGCGATTGCCCGGGCGCTGTGCATGAAGCCGAAAATCATGCTGTTCGACGAGCCGACCTCGGCACTCGACCCGGAGATGGTGAAGGAAGTACTCGACACCATGATCGGCCTGGCCGAAGACGGCATGACCATGCTCTGCGTGACCCACGAAATGGGCTTTGCGCGCACCGTGGCCAACCGCGTGATCTTCATGGACAAGGGCGAGATCGTCGAACAGGCGGCGCCGAACGACTTCTTCGACAATCCGCAGAATGACCGGACCAAGCTGTTCTTGAGCCAGATTCTGCATTGATCGATATGTGAATAAATGAACCCGGCCTGGCGCCGGGTTTATTTTTTTGGGCTAGGACGCTTTGAGTGTTTCGGCCTTATCGTGCTTGGTGTAGGTGAAGGCGCCGCGCATGTCTGCGCCCTCGGCCAGGGCTTTTGCGTCAGCCAGCAAGTGCGGGTGACGATCCAGCAAACGCATCAGTACCACTAGGGTTTTGGGGGCAAGCAGTTCGCCGCGCTCGTAACGTGAGAAGGCGTTGTGGCCGCCACCGGAGAGCAGTTCCACGGCCTCTTTTTGCGTAAGGTGCAGTTTGCGGCGGATGCGTTTTATCTCGGCGCCGATGATTTTTCGGGCGACGACGACGAGTTCATCGCCTGCTTCTCCAAAACGGTCGGCGCTATCTGTATCCGGATCCCAAAAGCCGTCTCCACATACATGACATTCCCAGCCGGAAAGATTATCCACCCGACGCTCCATGCCTTTGACACTGATGGTTTCACTGCGGCCCTCGAAGTAGTGCAGTGCGTCGGGTGCGCCGCAGATATAGCAAAGCTCTGGTTCTTTCATTGGCTTTTCTCCTTGAAGGAGATCACCGGTGGCCTTCCGTCTGCGCGGTAAGTCACCTTGATGTAAATCTCCCTGCCTTTCGAGTGGGTGTGGTACACGTCCTGCCAGACTCGATGGTCCCCATAAGTGGTCATCGATTTGTACAGCATCCAGTTTTGTAATTCATAAATGACGTCTTGCATTTGCTCGATGCTGAAGCGCAGCTCCCAACCGCACTTTTGTGCTGACTGTGTGAAGGCGCTTCTCCCCAGCCGTCTCACATCCGCCTTTATCACCGCCAAATCGTAATGAGGTGTGTACTTTTCCATAAGACACCTGAGTCCAATAATTACCCTCATAGGGTAATTTTACCAATCGAAAATACTGCTCCTTTTCCTGCCTAAAAAACCTAGTGCGTTGCTCTTGTAGGCACGTCCGAATAGGCTGTAGGACTTTTCAACCAGTGATCAGGGCAAACGCCCATCCCTCTGCCGGCAGTTGATCAATGACCTCTGAAACCAAACTTGAAGAACTGTTGATCGACGCAGAAGCCGACGACGAGGTGATCCAGCACACCCCACCGGTGGTGAGCCGCCCGTGGTTGTTGATCATGGGACTGGTCCTGGTGGCGATGAACCTGCGCCCGGCGCTGTCGAGCCTGTCGCCGTTGCTCAACGAGGTGTCGGCCAGTTTGGGACTGTCGGCGGCCAAGGCCGGTTTGCTGACCACCTTGCCGGTGCTGTGCCTGGGGCTGTTCGCGCCGCTGGCGCCGATCCTGGCGCGGCGTTTTGGGGCCGAACGGGTGGTGCTGGGAATTCTGTTGACGCTGGCCGCAGGTATCATCCTGCGCAGCTCATTCGGTGAAGTCGGGCTGTTTGTCGGCAGCCTGATCGCAGGTGCCAGCATTGGCATCATCGGCGTGCTGTTGCCCGGTATCGTCAAGCGTGACTTCGCCAAGCAAGCCGGCACCATGACTGGCGTCTACACCATGGCGCTGTGCCTGGGCGCAGCGCTGGCGGCGGGCGCGACGGTGCCGCTGAGTCATTATTTCGGTGGCAGCTGGAACCTGGGCCTGGGCTTCTGGATCGTGCCCGCGCTGGTGGCGGCAGTGTTCTGGTTGCCCCAGGTCGGGCAAAAACACGGCGCCCATCAGGTGGCCTATCGGGTCAAGGGCTTGCTGCGCGATCCATTGGCCTGGCAAGTCACCTTGTACATGGGCCTGCAATCCTCCCTGGCCTACATCGTGTTCGGCTGGGTGCCGTCGATACTGATCAGCCGTGGCCTGAGTGCCACCGAAGCCGGTTTGCTGCTGTCCGGTTCGATCATCGTGCAATTGCTCAGCGCCCTGACCGCGCCA
Organism: Pseudomonas sp. FH1; assembly: GCF_000510895.2. NCBI lineage: Bacteria > Pseudomonadati > Pseudomonadota > Gammaproteobacteria > Pseudomonadales > Pseudomonadaceae > Pseudomonas > Pseudomonas sp. FH1. The sequence goes on along the minus strand of NZ_AOHM01000126.1, from coordinate 92,190 downwards.
TGGCTGGCCACGCGTGGCAAGGACCAGCGACTGGCCATCGTAGTAGTGATGTTGCTCACCCTTGGCGGGCTCTTCGGCTGCCTGTTTGCGCCGCTTGAAGGCTTGTGGGGCTGGGCGATCCTGCTGGGATTGGGCCAGGGCGGTACGTTCAGCCTGGCGCTGACCCTGATCGTGCTGCGCTCACGCGACGCCCACGTGGCCGCCAACCTGTCGGGCATGGCCCAGGGCATCGGCTACACGCTTGCCTCCATGGGCCCGTTGGCGGTGGGGGTGTTGCATGACTGGACCGGTGGCTGGGGCGCCACCGGCTGGGTGTTCGGCGTGATCGGCCTGGGCGCGATCATCGCCGGGTTGGGGGCTGGTCGTGCCCTTTATGTCGGGGTGACCAGCGAGAAGGTTTAGAGGTAACGCACGGTCAGGGTGATCGAGCCGTCGATGGGCACTTCTTCGGTCAGTGTCAGGGTACTGGCGGGGGCGATGACCGGAGTCAGCATCATCTGGGCTTCGAACGATTGCACCGGGATTGGCGTGTAAGCCGCGCTGTTGGCGACTGAAGTGATGCTATTGGGGCTTATGGAGCGGTGTCGTTCCCAGGTCGAACCGCCATCCATCGAGTCGGTCGCCTTGGCCGCCACGCCATCGGCGAACACCTTCTCCAGAAATGCAGAAACGGAACCGAGTTTTTCACTGCCGTTGATCAGCCCCAGGCCAAAGTAGGACGGCTCACCCATGGCTTCCGAACCCGCCCGGTTGTCCTTTGGCTCAATGGCCATAAGGGTCGGGGCCTCGCAGGTCACGGTCAGTTGCGTGACATAATCGCCTAGCGATGTGTAGTCGTTGAGCTTGAGATCCTTGGCGGAAATCTTGCCGACATCGTACTGCCCGCCATTGCCCAGGCTGGGCGAGCACGCGCTCGGGGTGATCAGTCCGCGCACGCTCATGTCAATGCTGGAGGCGGCAAAACTGTTGCTGACGCCAACCAGCAGCAGCGTAGCGATCAGGGTATTCAGGGACTTGCTCAAGGTGTTGCTCCTATACAGGGGGGAAGGGGGTTACAGGTACGAAATCGTAAGGGTCACGGAGCCGTCGATGGGCACTTCATTGGTCAGGGTCAGGTTGCTGGCCGGGGCGATGACGGTGCCGACCTGCAGGCCAGTGACCAGTCGTTGCACCGGCAAGGGCGCCAGCGTGGTCATGTCTGCAACAGACGTCAGGCCGTCATCCATGAAGGCACTCTCGCGCTGCCAGGTCGTGCCGCCGTCCTGCGAACCAATGGCTCTGACGGAGACTCCGTCCCCGGTGGGGCCGGACATGGAGATCGTGAGATAGCCAAGTTTTTCACTGCCATTGATCAGTCCGAGGCCGAAGTTATAGAAGTCGAGACTGGACTCCGTGCCTTCCCGGTTGTCCTGGGCGGCGATGGCGAACAACGTCGCGGCTTCGCAGGTCACCGTCATCTCCAGGGTTTGGCGGGGCAGGTAAGTGGGTAGGTCAAGGCGTAGGTCCTTGGCCGACACCTTGCCCAATTCAATGACACCGGCGTTGGGCAGGCCAGGGGTGCAGGCACTCGGTGTAATCGCCCCCCTGACGCTCAGGTCGATACTGGACGCAGCGAAGGCAGGGCCGACGCTCGCCAGCAGCGCGGCGATCAGGAGGTTGCGGGGGGTACTCATGGTGGTGCTCCTACTCAGGGGTTAGGGTTACAGGTACACAACTTCCAACGTGGCCGACCCGTCCATCGGTGTTTCCACGCTGAGGTCCAGGTTCTGCCGGGCGTTGATCGTGGCTTCCAGCTTCAATGTGCTGGTCAGCATCTGGATGGCCGAGGGGCCGGCAGTGCTACCGACCACATCGGTAAAACCGAGCAAGCTGCGCGAGCCGACATCGATGGGGTTGAGGTTGGCGGTGCGCCAGGCCAGGCCACCGGTGGTGGACTCGGTGCCGTACACCACGGCCAGGTCATCGACCACGGTTTGCTTGGGATCGAAACTCACCGAGTACACGCCGATCTTGTTGCCGCTGGTGTCCAGCCCCAGTCCGTAGAAAATCTCGCTATTGACGTGGGCCGTGCCGTCGCGGTTGTCGCGCATGCGCAGAGCGAAGCGACCGGGGGCGTTGCAGTTGACGGTCAGCGTCAGGTATTTGTGGGGCAGGCGGGTGCCGTTGGTGAGGTTGAGGTCGTTGCGTGAGATCTTGCCGAAGTCCACCAGGCCGCCGCTGGACAACAATGGCGTGCAGGCCATGGGTGTGATCAGGCCTGTGACGGCCAGATCGGCAGTGGACGCGGCGTGTGCGGTGCCAGCCAGCAGGGCCAGCGCGGCCAGAGGGGTCAGAACGGGGTTCATGGGAAGGCTCCTAGAGGTAGTTGAGTTCGAGGGTGGCGGCGCCGTCGAGGCGCACTTCGCTGCCCAGGTCCAGCGTGCCCAGCGGTGCGATCACCGCTTCCAGGCTGGTGGTGGCGCTCAGTTGTTGAATCGGCTCGGGGCCGCCGGTGCTGCCGGCGCTGGCGCTGAAACCGAGGAACCGGCTGGCGCCAATCGCCAGCGGGTTGGCGCTCGCGCTGCTCCACGGCGCTGCGCCTGTGGGGGAGTCGGTGCGATAGAGCTGGGGGAAGCTGTCGGCGGTGGTGCGTGTCGGGTCGAAGATCAAGCGGTAGCGCCCGATTTTCTGCTGTCGTGCATCGAGCCCCAGGCCATATGACGTGTCATCCGCGGGGCCAGTGGCCGAGCCTTGGCGATTGTCCTGCAGGCGCAGCGTGAAGCCGGTGGGCGCATCGCACGCCACGCTGACCACCAGCGGTCGAGTGGGCAGGGCGGTTTCCTTGTCGATATTCAGGTCCATCACCGACAACTTGCCGAACGCCACCGTGCCGCCGTTGGACAGGCTTGGCGTGCAGGCCGCAGGAGCAAAGCGCGCTTGCAGGCGCAGTTCCCGTGAGCGGCCGGTGTTGATCGCATCGAACAGGCCGTTGGTTTCCCACGTGACCGCATCGCTGACGCGCAGGGCGTCCTCTTGCGCCCAGGCACTGAGTTCCAGTTGCAGCGACAAACTGCGCCCGTTGGCCGGCACGCCGGCGCGCATCGGCACAACTCCGTGCTCAGGTCGCCAACGCAATGTGGCGCCGCTGCTTACCACCGACTGGCCGCTGCCGGACAACAAGCCCAACTCCACCGCCTGGCCGTCGAGCAGTGCGTCGCTGACCCGCAGGCTGTAGCTGCCGCGCTGGGTGAACTGGAAACGTTCGTTGCCTGCCGCCAACCCTCGATAAAACAGGGACAGGTCGGTGGCTGTGGGGCAGTTCAGGCTCAGGCTCAAGCGGCGTTCACCCAACGAGTGTTCTGTAGGCGAACCCTGTGCAACAGCCCGGTTCATCAGGCCAAAGTCCACACGGGTTTCGCTCAGGTTCAACTGGCACTCATCCATGCCCCAGGCGTTTGCGCCCAGCAGCAGGCTGGCTGACAACAAGGCAGGTTTCAGGCCCATGGTGAAGCTCCTCATGGTTGGCACCGCGCCGGCGCGGTCTCATAATACACCTCGGGGTCACCGCGTTCGGGCAACGCGTAGCTCAGGCGGCAGCGGGCTTGGCCGGGGGCGCTGACCCACAGCTCGCGACGGTCGAGCACGTCGGGCAAGAACACTTGGCTGCCTTCCTGCACCAGGGTCACGAACTCACCGTCGACGGTGCTGACCGCCGCGCCACGGGGCAGAGGTTGGCCGTCTGCGGTGGTGACGTTCAGCAGCACGCGGCGGGTGAGGGCCACGCCAAACTCGACTTTGTCCACCGCGCCTCGCCCGGCCGACAGTACCGCCAGGCCATTGCTGATATCGGCATTGCGCGGCAACGAGCGGGTTTGCACTTCCACCGGGCTGCGTCCGTACGGGCTGAGTTGCGGCACCACCGCCTGGCCTTGCCAGTCGGTCCACACCGGGCCGCTGGGGGTGCTGACCTGGATGCCGGCCATGTCGCCGACCGACATCACCGCAAAAGTCTCGCGCACCGGGTAGGGCGAAAAGGTCAGGCCATCGCCGTGCAGCACTACACCACCGCGGGCGCCGCCCTGGTAGCTGGAGCGTTCCTGGTTGTTGCGGGTGTAGTTGAAGTCCAGCTGGCTGTAATACGGCAGCGCCGAGACGCCGACGGACGACTCCACCTCACGGTCGCGGCTGTCGCGTTCGACGCCCACCTGGTAGCTCAACTGGTCATTGAGCTGCTCGCTCACCCCAGCACCGATGCGGTGTTCGCCACCGGCATTGCGCGCCCAGGCGCGGCCTCGACGGTTCTCGCCCAAGGGCACGCTGATGTTCAGGTACACGCTGTCATCGCTTTGCTGGCGCCCGCCAACTTGCCATTCGGCGCTCGCCGAGACCGACACCCGTCCAAAGCTGGTGCCCCACGACGCCAATGCACGGCTGCTGCTCTCGCCGGTAAAGGTCGAGGAGCGTGAGAAACCGGCGCTGAAGGCTCCCAGCATCGGATGCGACCAGGACGCCGTGGCGCTCTGCTGATCGCGATAGCGTGAGCGTTGTTGTTCGCGGGTGTCAGTGGTGTAAGTCGAGTCTTCAAGGTCGCGATAGCCCATGGTGCGCCAGGAGCCGGCCGTGGTAACTGCCCAACGCTCGGTCAGGCGTTGCGACCATGACAGATTGGTTTGCACACCGCGCTCGTTGCCCAGGCGACTGGCCTGGGCGAGCTGGGTAGAGACCTGGAACTGGCTGTCCTGCCACGGCAGCCAGCCCAGGTTCGCGCCGACCGCGCGATAATCCTCAGCCGCCAGCAGGCCGCCGCCCACGCTGACCTGCGGGTGCAGCGCACCGCTCCAGCCGCCGCTGACCACCCAGGGCTCGGCGCCTTCGCCGGCGCCGACTTTGCGTATACGTCCAGCCGCCACCGAGTAACCCGGTGCTGGCAAACCCAGGCCCAGCATGGCGGCGGGCACGGTGAAGCGGCGCTCTTCGCCGCTGGTTTCCTTGACGGTGACTTCCACATCTGAGCGGCTGTTCAAGCGCCGCACATCGGTGAGGGCAAACGGCCCGGCGGGCACCACCGTGGAATGAATCAACGCGCCGTTCTGGCGAATTTCCACTTGGGCCGGGCTGTTGGCGATGCCGGTGATGGTCGCGCCCTGGTTCTGGTCCTGCAGCGCGGTTTCGGTGAGCACCTGGGCGCCGGTGATTTGCGCACCGGCCAGCACCGGGTTGTACAGGTTGATCTGCCCGGCCTGGAACACTGCTTGTTGCTCGGCAAAGGTTCGCTGGGCGTAGGCATCCAGATGCGTGGTACGCGATGTGCTGTCTTGCCAGGTGCGTACCTGGCGGCTGCGTACGATCCAGTCGCCCGCGTTAAAGCCGACCTCGGTATTGGCCGAGCCGAAGCGGCTGTTGTTGTCGCCGTATTCGTTGTACAGCCCACTTAAATCGTAGTTGAGCAACCCGGCAAAACCGCCGGTCTGGTAGCCGGACACGTCGCGTACAGCCGGGCGCAGTGCTTCGGTCGGCACCACCAACGACAGGCTTAGGGTGGCCGGATCTTGCTCGATCACGGTTTGTGGGTAGGCGTCGAGAAAGTCATGGCATTCGCCAGTGTCCGCCGGCACGCGCAGGTTGCCCGCATCCAACAACGCCTGGTTGAAACACAGCGCGCCTTGCCCGTTGAACACCACATCGACCCGCCCGCGTCGCTGCCCGTTCACGTTGAGATTGAGGGCGTGGTGGCCTGCGGCAAAGCGAGGCGCTTCCAGCAGCAGGTTGGCCAACTGCGGGTCGATACCGCGCTGGGCCAGGGTTTGCGGGTCGAACGAGCCGGCACTTTCATCGGCCAGAGGCTCATTTGTTGGCAACGCGGTGCCCAGGGTCAGCGCAAGGCTCGCCAGCAACCAGTGTGCCCGGGGCGATGAAATGCCAGGCACGGCTTTGCCGTCGCGATCAGTCATAACTGTGCTCACAAGTCATACTCGAATAAGTGGAGGCAGGCCCGTACCGATCCCTCGGTACGGACAGGCTCCCGGTGGCCTTCAATGGGAAGCCACTTCGTTATCAGGGCGCCGGCATGAATCCTTGCGGCGCTGGGATCAAAGGGTGATCGGTGCTTCGTAAGGTGCCACCGCAAACCCGTAAACGGTGGCCGGCTGCATCTGCACGGTGCTGGCCTGGGCTTGGCTTGCGGCGACGCTCAAGGTCTCGCCGGGCAGTACGTAAGTGCGCGGCAGTAGCGCCGAGCCCTTGCCCGGCAGTAGCGTCAGCTCCTGGGCCAGGCGCACCACATAGGGCGTTGGGTTGTTCACGCTCAGTTGCTGGTTTTTCAGGCTCCAGACCAGGCCGGTCCAAGGCGTTCGATTGGGCGCCAGGCCTTTGGGATGCAGGATCACCGGCAGGTTCTGGCGCACCGTCACACCCACCCGCGCATGGCCAGCCTGGCCGTTGGCGCGGCCTTGGGGCATACCCTCGAAAATCACCCGTTTCAGGCGCTGGGTGGTCAAGGGCGTGGGTGACTGAAGGATGAAACGGATCAGTTGGCTCTTGCCCTGTTCGACCCGCGTCAGCGGCGGCGTGACGAACAGCAGCGGTGCCGAGTCCTCGGGAATATCCTCCAGGGTGACGTGCAGCAGGGCGAGCTTGGAATCGGTGTTGGTCACCGACACCGAGGCTTCGCCGTCGGCTTCGTTGACGATCACCACGGACGTGTCCGGCACCATGCCGTCAGCAAGCACCAGCGTTGGCCCCCACAGCGTCAGGGCCAGTGCCGCGAGGTAGAGACCGGTGTAGCGAACCAGGTTGAACACCCGTGTTATCAAGGCAGCGCAAGGAGAAGGGAACATGACTACAGATACCTCAGGTCTAGCACGATGGAGCCGTCCAGCGGCACCTCTTGGTCGAGGGTCAGGTAGGCGGCGGCGTTGATCGATGTTTTGATTTCCAGCTTGGCGGTCAGCACGCTATGCGGGTCCGGGACCAGGGTGCCGGGGTGCGCAAAACCCATGTAGTTATCCGGGTAAGCGTTGGACTCGGGAAACCAGGTCAGGCCCTTGTTGCTGGAGGCCAGCACAATTGCGCGCTGCCCGTCGCCCTCGGCTTCGCGAATGGCCAGTGATACCGAGCCCAGGCGTTCAGCCGGGGCATACATGTTGTTGCCCAGGCCGTAATAGAAGCCCGGCCCCACGGATGAGTCGGCACGGTTGTCTACGCCTACCAGCACAAACAGGACTGACTGGTTGCAGGTCACGCTCAAGTCCAGCGTCCTGGCGGGCAGTTCGGTGAACTCATATTGATTGAGCGAACGCGCCGGCACCCGTCCGTGATCGACGACGCCGCTGGGTGACAGGGTGGGTGTGCAGGCGCTGGGGGTGATGCTGCCGGTCAACGTGACATCGACCTGCGAGGCGCACAGCGCGGGAGTGGCGGTCAGGCATAGACAGAGCGACATCAAGCGGCGTGAGAACGTGTTCATGGTCTGTTGTTGGAACCGTGTTGAGGAGACATCCGTGAGAACCGCGATGGGCGCAAGGCACTGCGTTGCGCCCGGTTTTGCGTTACAGGTACTTGACGGTCAAGGTGGCGGAGCCATCGATGGGCACTTCTTCGGTCAGGGTCAGACCATTGGCCGGGGCGATGCTGGGCATAATGGTCACGTCGGCCACCAACACCTGCACGGGGACTGGCGCGATGGTGGTGCTGTTGGCGACCGAGGTGAAGCCGTTGTTGATCAGGAACATCAGGCGTGTCCAAGTCAGCCCGCCATCGCGCGAGGCGATGGGCCCTACATCAGCGCCATCCGCCACTGCCGATTCCACGGCCATGGCAAAGTAACCCAGTTTTTCGCTGCCGTTGACCAGGCCCAGGCCGAAGGCCGCGTCGTCAACTGCGGAGGCCGAGCCCGCACGGTTATCCTTCGGTTCGATTGCCATCAAGGTTGCGCCATCGCAGGTGATGGTCAGTTGCAAGGTTTGGTCGGTCAGTCGGGTTTCTTCGTCAGCTTTGAGGTCCTTGGCGGAAATCTTGCCGATCTCCACATTACCGCCGCCGGACAGGGCTGGTTCACAGGCACTCGGGGTGATCAACCCGCGCACGGTCAGATCCACACTGGAGGCGGCGTAGGCTTGGCCTGCCCCTGTGAACAGCAGGGCGGCGAACAGGGCGTTAAGGGTCTTCATGGTGGTACTCCTAATGAGAGGCATTGAATGGAAAAGCGGCTTACCAGTACTTGAGTTGCAGCGTGGCCTGGCCGTCGAGCGGCACCTCATCGAGCAGGGTCAGGTCGGTGGCGGGTACGATGATGGTGAACGTACGCAGGCGCGCGTTCAGCGACTTGAGGGCAATGGGGGTGTTGGGGCCGTCGAGGGCGGCAAACGAGGTCAGTGCCTCGTGCCCCAAGTAGATGGATGGGACCCAGGTGGCGCCGCCATTGCTGGAGGTGATGACTTTGACGGGTGTTGCATCGGCCACCGGGTCGAACAGCGAAAACGCTACGCTGCCCAGTTTTTCCTTGTCGGGGGTCAGGCCCAGTCCGTGGTGTCGCGGGTTGATAGCGGAAGTGCCCGAGCGATTATCCACGGTGGTCAGCGTGAAAAACGTCTCACCCTCGCACTGCACTTCAAGGCGCATCTCGGCCGGTTCCAGCCGTGTAGGTGAGCCTGGTAGCAGGTCCTTGGCTGTCATTTTGCCGTGGTCGATCACGCCGCCATTCGACAGCACGGGGGCGCAGGCGCTGGGGGTGATGGACCCAGAGACATTCAAGTCGGTGCTGCTGGCAGCGAACACGTCGGGCGCAAGCGCCGCGAGCAGCAGGGCGAGGGTAGGTTTATCCATGGCACAGATCCTTGTGGTGGGTTGAGGTGCTAAAGGTAAATAACGTCCACGGTGGCGGAGCCGTCCAAAGGCACTTGTTCGGTGAGGCTCAGGCCGCTGGCCGGGGCAATACTGGTCTCGACATGCAAGTCGGCAGTGACGTTGAGCAATGGGATGGGGGCCGCGATACCCGACTCGACGGTGCCGAAAGCTGCCAGTTGATGGCGCACCAACCAGGTGCCGTGTGGAAAACTCCACCAGCCTGCTCCGCCATTCATGCTGGCGAGGGGGATCACTGCCGCCGTATCAGAAACGGGATCGCTCAACGTCAGCAGATAGGTTCCGACTTTCTGGTCGCCATTGATCAGGCCCAGGCCGTAGCCGTAGCCATCATCTTTGTGCGCGGTACCGGCGCGGTTGTCGTTGCCCCGCAGGGCGAACAGCGTCGGAGCTACGCAATCCACGTGCAGCTTGAGGATGTGGGTGGGCAGCCAGGTGGAGCTGTCGGCGGACAGGTCTTTGGCCGCAATCTTTGCGAAATCGACCACTCCACTGGCACTCAGGGTAGGGCTACAGGCACTGGGCGTGATGCTGCCGCGCACCGCCAGATCGGCGCTACTGGCGGCAAACGCTTGATGTGCCACGGCAACCAACAGCGCCGTCACCAGCGCCTGGAGACGGCCGCTCATAGGTAGCGCAACTCAAGCGTGGCGGAGCCGTCCAACGGCACGGTATCGATTAGGGTTAACCAGTCCACTGGTGAGATGGCGGGCCAGACGATCACGTCCAACGCCAGGTTCTGCATGGGAATGGGCGCCAGAACACCTGAAGACCGGTTGCCAAAGCCTGTGAAGGTGGATGGAGGCCAAGGCGCTCCCGGTTCGAGCAGGTCCCAGGTGAGTCCGTTATCCAGCGATTTGAGCGAGTCGACGCTGGCGCCATCCGCCAGGATGTTGGCCATGTCCAGGAAATACGCCCCCACCAATTCGTCGCCGTTGATCACGCCCAGCCCATACATGGACGGATGCACCGCTTGGGGGCGTTCGGGTCGGTTGTCATGGGTCTTGATGGCGAACAGGGCCTGTGCTTCGCAGTCGACCTTCAGTTCGAAGATGAATTTTGGCAGTTCGGTTGCCCCGGTTGGTCTGAGGTCTTTGACCGAAATTTTGCCGTAATCCACTACACCGCCTTCGCTCAGGCTGGGGGTGCAGGCGCTCGGAGTGATTGCGCCTTTGACCGATAAATCCACCGCGCTGGCGGCCAACGCAAGCGTGCCATGGGTAATCAGCAGGGCGCCGACCAAGGCGGCGAGAGAGTCTTTCATCTCAACAGGTATTCCTATGCAGGGACTAGGGGACAGATTGGCGCGGTGAAGTTGCCCATGGGTTTTATGGTTGTGGTGGGCACGCGCTGCTTCAGGGGAAAGCGGGGAGGAATTTAGCGCCGGGTCGGGGAGGCGGAAATGCAACTATTACGAATGACAGGGTGGCAATGACATAAAGGGGTTGTGGCGTGAGAAAAAGCGTTTTACGCCGTGGTTGTCGTAGTTCTTGTATCGCTGATGGCCACTCGTTCGGATATTTTTCGCGATCCTTGATTTTCTGAAGCCATTCATTTGGGTTTGGTTAATCGTCTTATTTTGCGAAGAATTAGGGTGAGCGGATCGCTCCCTTTGGGGCTGCATGCCTGGCCACTTTCCAGACCGACGTTTGTCCGGGCCACTGCCTGGAGCCCGGGTGCTCGTGGTGGACGACCATTACACCTATCGCCTGCTATTAAGCTCGCTGCTGGAAAAACTCGGCGTCGCCCATCTGTGCTGTAGTGATGGGCAACAGGCGCTGCATGCACTGGCAGCAGAGCGTTTCGACCTGGTGATCAGCGACTGTCGCATGCCGGTGATGGACGGTTACACCATGACCCGCCAATTGCGCCTGCGCGAGCAGGCCGAGGGCCGACCGCCCACGGTCGTTCTGGGCCTGACCGGAAGCCTGGGGCCGGAAGAAGTTCGCCAATGTGTGGCGTGCGGGATGGACGGTTGGTTGACTAAACCCATAGGCTTTGCGCAATTGCGTGAGGTGTTGCATTGCTGGCTACCGCTTGAACCGGGCGGGCTTACCGTCGCCCCATCGGGGCTAAACAGTACTTTTCCCAGCCGTACCAGTCTGATTGACGCGTTTGGTTCGTGGGACGTAGTAGAGCCGATGTTGTTCAGCCTGATCCAGGAGGCGCATGCAGACCTGGCCTTGCTGATTCATGCCCAAGCCGTTCTGGATGCCAAGCTGGCTGCCGAGTGTTTGCATCGCCTGGTAGGCAGCGTGGCGTTTCTGGGGGAAAACGGCCTGGAAGGGGGGGCAGTGGAGTTGATCAAGAATGTGCAGTTGACCGGCATGGCGCTGAGCCGGTCGGCGCTGGAAGAGTTTCACCATGATGTCGAGCAGTATCTGAATTATCTGGCACATCTATGAAGGAATATGTACCTCTGTGATGTAGTACTTTTCCGTATGTCATTTCTCTTAATTGTGTAGGCAGTTGTGTGTAACCCTTTAAATACGGGGTGGAGCGCTAAATCGATGATTTATTACCTATTGTTGCAGGAACTTGATCGCGTTATTTTCTCAGTCTCAAATTGCCATCATGGAAAAGCCGATGATCCGCATCATTATTGCTGACGATCACCCTATTGTTCGTGTAGGCCAAAAAGTGGTGATCGAGGCAAGTGGTAAGTACAAAGTAGTGGGCGAGGCCGATGGCCCGGATCAGCTTTTGGAGTTGGTCAGCCGTATACCGTGTGACGTGATCGTGACCGATTTTGCCATGCCCGGTAATCAACAAGCCGACGGCTACGGGTTATTGGGTTTGCTGAACCGTCAGTACCCGGATGTGCCGGTGATTTTGGTGACCATGTTCGCCAATATCGCCACCCTAAGGGCTGCTTTTGGCCATGGTGCGCGAGGGCTCATCGCCAAGAGCGCGTCAGCCCGGGAGCTGCCTATGGCGCTGAAAACCGTGGTGCAGGGGCGCCAATTTGTCAGCGAGTGCTTGCGCGCGCAACTTGACCAGGCCTGCCTGGAGCAGCCGACCCAGGCACCCAAGTTGTCTGGCAAGGAGCAGGAGGTGGTGCGCATGCTTGCCAGCGGTATGACGGTTAGCCAGATTGCGGCACGGGTTAATCGCAGTATTTCGACAATCAGTAAACAAAAAAGTACGGCGATGCATCGGTTATGTATCTCAACCGATGTGGATTTATTTACCTATGCGCGAGATGCCGGAATGGTGCCTTGATTATCAACTAAGTAAGTGTTCGTAATACTTGTATTGGGCAGGCGTTTGCTGCGCGGTAAAGTGCGTAAACGCTTTGGCGCCAATTGCGCCGGGGCTAAATCCCTAGTCTAATTACAAAGGGCGTATTGTTTGGGTGTTGGGTGCAGTGATGTACTTGGCGTTTAACAGTGACGCCCAACTTCTGCGAGCACGTTATAAATGAAACATATGTTGAGTTTGATGACGATGGCTATTGCTTTGGCCGGTGGTGGGCAAGCGATGGCGGCGTCGAGTGTGGATTTAAGCATCAAGGGGAGTATTACCCCTGCGGCGTGTACGCCGACGCTTTCCAATGGTGGGGTGGTCATGCATGGAAAAATATCGTACAGCGACTTAAACCGTTACGGCGCTACCAAGCTACCCACCGCAACGATTGCGTTGAGTGTCAATTGCACGGCGTTGACCTTGTTTGCAATCAAACCCACCGATAATCGCGAGGGCAGCTCGTCTGAGTGGCCTGGAGGTCCATCATCCTTTGGGCTGGGACTTGTCAACGGCGATGCTAAGGTTGGCTTTTATTCGTTGAAAATGAACAATTCCAAGGCTGACGGTGTGCTCCAGACGGTAATCGAATCTGTTGATGGGGAGACTTGGTTTGACGCGCTTGATAACGCTCAAATGTGGCAACCCAACTGGATGAGGTCCTTTAAAGATTCTGCGGGCAGTGGTATTACCCCGGTGCCGGTGCAAATCATGTCGGCCGATATCCTGGTGGACACCACCATCAACGACAAAGCGCTCTTGCCGGTTACCCAGGAAATCCCCATAGACGGCAGCGCCACCCTCGACGTGGTCTACCTCTGACCTACCCGCCACATTTATGCAGCAAATGGGCATAGCCTTCCTCTCACGTGCGGACTATCGTGCAACCCGGAGAACAACAACGCCCGGAGCCTGCCCATGACTGATGCCCACACCGCCCTGATCAACCATTTCTACCAGGCCTTCCAGCGCCTGGACGCCGAGGCCATGGCCGCCTGCTACACCGACGATGTGGTGTTCAGCGACCCGGCCTTCGGCGAACTGCGCGGCCGCGATGCCGCAGACATGTGGCGCATGCTCACCACCCGCGCCAAAGACTTCTCCCTGACCTTTGACAACGTGCGCAGCGATGAGCGCAGCGGCGGCGCGCATTGGGTCGCCACCTACCTGTTCAGCGCCACCGGCAACACGGTGGTCAACGATATCCAGGCGCGTTTTGTGTTTCGCGACGGCAAGATCTGCGAGCACCATGACAGTTTCGACCTGTGGCGCTGGTCGCGTCAGGCGTTGGGGACCAAAGGCCTGTTGCTGGGCTGGACGCCCATCGTCAAAAACGCTGTGCGCACCCAGGCGCTGCGTGGTTTGAAGGCATTCCAGGCCAGTCGTTGATAAGCTTGGCGCTCCTGTGTTTTAGCCGAATCTACCCGTGACTGATCCTTCTGAACCCAAGCCCTGGTTCGTCTACCTGGTGCGCGCCGCCAATGGCTCGCTCTATTGCGGCATCAGCAATGACCCGGTGCGCCGTTTTGCCTCACACCAGAGCGGCAAGGGCGCGCGGTTTTTCCTGTCCAGCCCGGCGGTGGCGCTGGTGTACACCGAGCAATGCGCGAGCAAGGGCGAGGCGTTGCGCCAGGAACGGCTGATCAAAAAGTTGAAGAAGAGTGCCAAGGAGTGCCTGGCGGCCAGTGGTTCATTGATTTGACTGATGGGTTCCCATCGCCCCGTTTCGGGTTGTTGCAGGCTAAGCTAGCGGCTCACTTCTAGAGCGGAGTCCGGCATGTCTGAATTGATTCTTCATCACTACCCACAGTCCCCCTTCGCAGAAAAAGCCCGCCTGTTGCTGGGCTTCAAGGGCTTGTCCTGGCGCTCGGTGCACATCTCGCCGGTGATGCCCAAGCCGGACCTCACCGCCCTCACCGGCGGCTATCGCAAGACGCCAGTGCTGCAAGTCGGCGCGGACATCTACTGCGACACCGCCTTGATCGCGCGCCGCCTGGAGCAGGAAAAATCCACCCCCGCGCTGTTTCCCCAGGGCCTGGAACTGGTCACCCAAGGCTTCGCCGCCTGGGCCGATTCGGTGGTGTTTTCCCATGCCGTGGCGTTGGTGTTCCAGCCCGAATCCCTGGCCGTCAAATTTGCCAAGGTGCCGCCTGAGATGCTCCAAGTGCTGGTGGCCGACCGCGGCAAACTGTTCAGCGGCGGCACGGCGACGCGTGTGCAACTGGACCAGGCCTTGCACCAATGGCCGGCGATTGTCAGTCGCATCGATCAACAATTGCGCCACCAGGCGGGGGATTTCCTGTTCGGCGAGCCATCGATTGCCGACTTCTCCCTGGCTCACCCGTTGTGGTTCCTCAAGGGCTCCTCCGTGACCGCGCCGTTGGTGGACGCCTATCCCGCCGTCGCCGCCTGGCTGGATCGCGTGCTGGGTTTCGGCCATGGCACTTGCACCCAGATGAGCGCCGAACAGGCCTTGGATGTATCGCGCAATGCGGCACCGGCGGTTTTGCCTGAAGAAGTCTTCGAGGACTTGAACGGCTTCAAGGCCGGCCAGCAGGTGACCATTTGCGCCACCGACTACGGCACCGACCCGGTCGCGGGCGAATTGTTGTTTGCCGGGCGCGAAGAGCTGATCCTGCGCCGCAGCGACGAACGTGCCGGCACCGTGCATGTGCATTTCCCACGCATGGGGTTTCGTATCCAGGCGCAATAAATAAAATATTTTGCAAATAAAGGTGAGGTAAATCCACCGCCCATCCGTGTAGTGCTTGAAACTGCGATCTATTCGCATTAACAGCGTTTTCTACACGGGTTCTCACAGCATGAAGTCGACGGCGGGCGGTTGGGTTAAACAGTGGCTGGGAGCCTCGGTATTGGCGGTATCGGGGTTGGCGTTGCTGCCCCTGAGCATTGCGCAGGCGCAGGAGCAGCAGAGCGCCCAGTTCAACTTTGCCCTGGCGGCTAAACCGCTGCCCCAGGCCTTGAGCGACTTCAGCCGGGTCACCGGCATCAGCGTGATCTACACCGACGAAGCGCCCTACGGCCTCAGCGCCCCGGCAGTCAGCGGGCAGATGAGTGCAAACCAGGCGCTTCAACGCCTGCTGGGCAACAGTGGCTTCACCTTCCGTCAGATCGATGCACGTACCTTGGCCCTTGAACCGCTGCCCACCGAAGGCGCGGTCAACCTCGGCGCCACCACCATCAGCGGTGTCGGCCAGGCCCAGGACAGCACCAGCTACCAGCCGCCGCCCACCAGTTCGGTGATGCGCTCCCACGCGCTGCTGCTGGAAACCCCGCAGACCGTCAACGTGGTGCCCGCCCAGGTGCTGCGCGACCAGACCCCGCGCAATCTGGATGATGCCCTCGCCAACGTCAGCGGTATCACCCAGGCCAACACCTTGGCCAGCACCCAGGACGCGGTCATGCTGCGCGGCTTTGGTGATAACCGTAACGGCTCGATCATGCGCGACGGCATGCCCATCGTGCAGGGGCGTGCATTGAATGCCACGGCGGAGCGCGTGGAAGTGCTCAAGGGCCCGTCGTCGCTGCTCTACGGTATTCAGGATCCGGGCGGCGTGGTGAACATCGTCAGCAAAAAGCCGGAACTGGTGCAGTCCACTGCCCTGACCGTACGCGGCTCTACCTTTGGCGACGGCAAGAACGGCAGCGGCGGCAGCCTCGACACCACTGGCCCGATTGGCGACAGCGGCCTGGCGTATCGCCTGATCGTCGACCATGAAGACGAAGACTACTGGCGTAACTTCGGTACTCACCGTGAGAGCCTGATCGCGCCGTCCCTGGCCTGGTATGGCGACAGCACCAAGTTGCTGTTTGCCTACGAACACCGTGAATTTCTCACGCCGTTCGACCGTGGCACCGCCATCGACAAGTCCAACCACCTATTGGATATCCCGGCCACTCGGCGTCTGGATGAACCTTTCAACAATATGGAAGGCCGCTCCGACCTGTACCGCTTCGAGGCTGATCACGACCTGAACGATGACTGGAAAGCCCATTTCGGCTACAGCTGGAACCGCGAGACCTACGACGCCAGCCAAGTGCGCGTCAGCGCGGTGAACACCAACGGCACCCTGACCCGCAAGATGGATGGGACCAAAGGGGCGATCACCACGGACCGTTTCGCCACGGCGAGCCTGGAAGGTAAGGTCAATGTGTTCGGCCTGCAGAACGATGTGGTGTTCGGCCTGGATGACGAGTACCGCAAGATCTACCGTGCCGACCTGATTCGCCAGAGTTCGCGCGCCACCAGCTTCAACTACAACAATCCGGTGTATGGCAACGAAGTAGCGGGCACTACCGTCAGCCCCGCGGACAGCGCCCAGACCGACCTGCTGCGCAGTGATTCGCTGTTCTTCCAGGACGCCCTCCACCTGAACGAACAGTGGATTTTCGTCGCCGGTGCGCGCTATCAGATGTACGACCAATACGCCGGCAAAGGCATACCGTTCAAGGCCAATACCAACGGCAACGGCCAAGCCTGGGTGCCGCGTGCGGGCCTGGTGTATCGCTACACCGATGAATTGTCGTTCTACGGCAGCTACACCGAGTCGTTCAAACCCAACTCCACCATCGCCGCCTTGGCCGATGGCAGCACCTTGACCGGCGACCTGACGCCCGAGGAATCCAAGTCCTGGGAACTGGGGGCCAAGCTCGACATTCCGGGACGTATCACCGCCAGCGCCGCGTTGTTCAATATCGACAAGCGCAACGTGCTGGTCTCCGTTGGTTCCGGTGCCAACACCGTCTACAGCATCGCCGGCCAAGTGCGTTCCCGTGGCCTGGAACTGGATGCCACCGGCCAACTGACCGACAAGGTCAGCCTGATCGGCAGCTACGCCTACACCGATGCACTGGACGTCAAGGACAAGGACCCGACCCTGGAAGGCAACCGCCTGCAAAACGTCGCCAAGCACACCGGCTCGCTGGCGGTGGCTTATGACTTCGGCAACATCTTTGGCGGCGACCAGTTGCGCGTGGGCACCGGTGCACGTTACGTCGGTGAACGGGCAGGCGATGCGGCCAACGATTTCACCTTGCCGGGTTACACCGTGGCGGATGCGTTCGCGACCTACGACACCAAGATCGATGGGCAAAAGGTCAAGTTCCAGCTCAACGTGAAGAACATGTTTGATCGCGTCTACTACACCTCGGCGGCCAGCCGCTTGTTTGTGTCAATGGGCGATGCGCGGCAGGTGTCGGTGTCCAGTACCCTGGAGTTCTAAAGGGTTTGTGGTAGCGTTGCCGCCACTGATGTCTTGGCGGAAACGATACTGATGCATTTTGGACGATGGCTACATCTGCTGTGCTTGAGCGTTTTGCTGGGTGGTTGCGCGAGTGTTTCACCGACTTCCACCCCGGCAAGCCTGGAGCAACTCCTGGCTGACCCGGCCCTCAACGGCGCTACTGTTTCCCTGATGGTGCGTGATGCCCGTAGCGGCAGCACGCTCTATCAACACAACCCGCGAACCCGCCTGATTCCTGCCTCCAATCTCAAGCTGCTCACCACCGCAGCGGCGATGGATGTGCTGGGGCCGCAGTATCGTTTTTCCACGCAACTGTTGAGTAACGGTACGCAGCAAGGTGAGCGTCTCACCGGCAACCTTTACCTCAAGGGCCTGGGCGATCCGACCACGCAACTCGCCGATTACCAGGCATTGGCGGCACAGCTTGCGGGCCAGGGTGTGCGGCAGGTCCAGGGCGACTTGGTATTTGACGATACCTTTTTCGACGCTGAACGCCTGGGGGTGGACTGGGCACACGACGATGAAAGCACCTACTACGGCGCGCAGATTTCCGCGCTGACCGTATCGCCTAACACGGATTTTGATGCGGGCACGCTGCTGGTCACGGCAAAGGCGCCCGCCATGATTGGCCAACCGGTCAGCGTGGTGGTGAGCCCTTCAACCGACTACGTACAGCTGAGCAACCGTGCAGTCAGCGGCCCTGGTAACAATTACGGGATCACTCGCCAGCACGGTACTAATCTGCTGCAACTCACCGGCGCATTGGCGCCAGGCAAACAAAGCCGGCAGTGGGTGAGCGTGTGGGAACCGACGCAATTGGTGGCCAATCTGTTTGAGCAGGCGTTGGCGCAGCAGGGCATTCAGGTACTTGGGCGACGTGTGATCGGTGGCGTCAGCCCAGTAACGGCCAGGGTGTTGGCCGAGCACCAATCGGCGCCGTTGCAGGAACTGATCACGCCGCTGCTCAAGCTTTCGAACAACAACATGTCCGAAGCGTTGCTAAAGACCATGGGCCGCAAGGCGTCCAATGCCGGGACGGCGCAGGCCGGTGTCGCAGCGGTGGCGGACTTCATGCGCCGCCAGGGCTTGGACCCGCTGACGCTGAGCCAGGTCGACGGTTCGGGCTTGTCGCGGCGCAATCTGGTGTCGTCGCAGAACCTCACCGATCTGCTGGTGGCGACGGCCAAACAGCCCTGGTTCGAGGCCTGGTATGACGCCTTGCCGATCGCCGGAAACACCGATCGAATGAGCGGCGGGAGCTTGCGTTATCGCCTGCGCGGGACGGCGGCGGAAAACAACCTGCACGCCAAGACCGGCTCCATGGCCGGCGTGTCTTCGTTGAGCGGCTACATCACCGACGCCCAGGGACGGCGCCTGGTGTTTTCAATGATCAGCAACAACTACCTGAGCACCGCCGCACCGATCCGCGCCTTGGAAAACCGTGTGGCGCTGGCCCTGGTGCAGTGGCACGACTAGTTCAGGGCTGATAGCCCATGCGCCAACTCACGGCCCGGGTCGCCGCCAGCAAGTGCTGCGCCGCCGGGCCGTCTTCATCGGCATGGAACAACGAGGTGGGGCCGACCACGGTCATCACTGCCGCCACTTGGCCAATGGCGTTGAAGACCGGCGCGGATAACGCATCGACGCCGGGCATCAGCAAACCATGCACAAAATGCAGGCCACGGTGGCGGATCTGTTCGCAGGCGGTGGCGTAGGCCTGGTCGTCTGCCAGGGCATGGGCAGTGCCGGCCTGAATTTCGCGTTCACGCAGCTCCACGGTTTCCCGCGACGGTAGAAAGGCGCTGAACACCAACCCGGTGGACGAACTGAGCAGCGGCAGCACCGAACCCAATTGCGTCACCACGGTGACGGCGCGCACCGCCGGTTCGATCTGCACCACGGTTGCGCCCTGGTTGCCCCATACCGCCAGGAAGCAGGTTTCATTCAACTCATCGCGCAGCTCCGCCAGGGGCATCGCGCCGACTTTCAATACGTCCATGCTGCCCAACGCCGCCAGGCCCACGCGCAAGGCTTCGCGGCCCAGCCCGTAATGGTTGGTGGCGGTGTTCTGTTCGGCGAAACCCGAGGCAATCAGCGCCTGCAGATAGCGGTGCACTTTGCTTGCCGGCATCTGCACGTGTTCGGCCAGGCGCGACAGCGAAGTCGCCGGGGACAGCTCGGCCAGGGCCTTGAGGATATCGGTGCCCACTTCGGCCGAGCGGACTTTCTGTTTACCGGTGTCGCGGGGCTTTTCCATGGAGGGGCGAGAATCCGAGAGATGAATGGGCGTCTTTATAGCTTGACGGTCGATAGTGATCAAATTACGTTATGCGTAACTGGATTACGATAAAAGCAACTTCCGCACAGAGGACGATCCATGAACCTCGAATACCTGTCGGGCTTCGGCAATGAATTCGCCAGCGAAGCCTTGCCCGGCGCACTGCCGGTCGGCCAGAACTCCCCGCAAAAAGCGCCCTACGGGCTGTACACCGAACTGTTCTCCGGCACCGCGTTCACCATGGTGCGCAGTGAAGCCCGGCGTACCTGGCTGTACCGCATCCAGCCGTCGGCCAATCATCCGGCATTCGTCAAACTTGAGCGGCAATTGGCCGGTGGGCCGTTGGGGGCGGTGACGCCGAACCGCTTGCGCTGGAACCCGTTGGATTTGCCGAGCGAGCCGACGGATTTCATTGATGGGCTGGTAGGCATGGTCGCCAATTCGGCGGCGGAGAAACCCTCTGGCATCAGCGTCTACAACTACCGCGCCAACCGATCCATGGAGCGTGTGTTCTTCAATGCTGATGGCGAGTTGTTGATCGTCCCCGAGCAAGGTCGCTTGCGCATCGCCACCGAGTTGGGTGTGCTGGACGTGGAGCCGCTGGAGATCGTCGTGCTGCCCCGTGGCCTTAAATTCCGCGTCGAACTGCTGGATGCGCAAGCGCGCGGTTACGTCGCCGAGAACCATGGCGCGCCACTGCGCCTGCCGGACCTGGGGCCCATCGGCAGTAATGGCCTGGCCAATCCGCGTGACTTTCTGACGCCGATTGCCCACTACGAAGACGTGAAGAAACCGACAACGCTGGTGCAGAAATTCCTCGGCGAACTGTGGGCCTGCGAGCTGGACCATTCACCGCTTAACGTGGTCGCCTGGCACGGCAACAACGTGCCGTACAAATACGACCTGCGCCGCTTCAACACCCTTGGCACCGTGAGCTTCGATCATCCGGACCCGTCGATCTTCACCGTCCTGACCTCGCCCACCAGCACCCACGGCCTGGCCAACCTCGACTTCGTGATCTTCCCACCGCGTTGGATGGTGGCCGAGAACACCTTCCGTCCGCCGTGGTTCCACCGCAACCTGATGAACGAATATATGGGCCTGATCCAGGGCGCCTATGACGCCAAGGCCGAAGGCTTCCTGCCCGGCGGCGCATCGTTGCACAGCTGCATGAGCGCCCATGGCCCGGACGGCGAAACCTGCACCAAGGCCATCAACGTAGAGCTGGCACCGCACAAGATCGACAACACCATGGCCTTCATGTTCGAGACCAGCCAAGTGCTGCGTCCCACCCAGTTCGCCCTGGACTGCTCGCAACTGCAAACCACTTATGACGCGTGCTGGGCCTCGTTGCCCGCCACCTTCAACCCGAACCGGAGATAACCCATGACTCAGTCCATACTTACCCGCAGCTGGGTGGCCTCCGCCAATGGTCACACCGATTTTCCCCTGCAAAACCTGCCGTTGGGCGTGTTCAGCATCAACGGCTCGGCTCCGCGCGCGGGCGTGGCGATTGGCGACTCGATCCTGGATCTGCACGCCGCCATCGATGAATTCGACGGTGAAGCCCGTCGCGCCGTCGAAGCGACGGCGGGTGGTCAGCTGAACGCCTTTTTTGAACTGGGTCGCGGCCCGCGCGTGGCCTTGCGCGAGCGCCTGCTGGAACTGCTGGCCGAAGGCAGCACGTTGCACACCCGTGAAGCGCAGGTGCTGCACCGCGCCGCCGATTGCCAGATGCAGGTACCGGCGCGGATTAATGACTACACCGACTTCTACGTCGGCATCGAGCACGCGCAGAACGTCGGCAAACTGTTCCGTCCCGATAATCCTCTGCTGCCGAACTACAAGTACGTGCCGATTGGTTACCACGGCCGCGCTTCGACTATTCGCACCTCGGGCACCGACGTGCGCCGCCCCAAAGGCCAGACCCTGCCGGCCGGGCAGACCGAGCCGACTTTCGGCCCGTGTGCGCGGTTGGACTATGAACTGGAGCTGGGCATCTGGATCGGCCAGGGCAACGAGATGGGCGACTCGATTGCCATTGGTGACGCGGCCGATCACATCGCCGGTTTCTGCTTGCTCAATGACTGGTCGGCACGGGATATCCAGGCCTGGGAATACCAGCCGTTGGGGCCGTTCCTGTCGAAAAGCTTCATCACCACCATCTCGCCTTGGGTCGTCACGGCTGAAGCCCTGGAACCGTTCCGCAAAGCGCAACCAGCGCGCCCTGAAGGCGACCCGCAACCGCTGTCGTACCTGCTGGATAAACGTGACCAGGCCGCAGGGGCCCTGGATATCGAGCTGGAAGTGCTGCTCACCACGGCCGCCATGCGCGAGCAGAACCTGCCGGCCCATCGCCTGGCCCTGAGCAACAGCCTGCACATGTACTGGACGGTTGCGCAATTGGTGGCCCACCACAGCGTCAACGGCTGCCAGTTGCAGGCGGGCGATCTGTTTGGTTCGGGCACCTTGTCCGGCCCGCAAGCCGGTCAATTCGGCAGCCTGCTGGAAATGACCGAAGGCGGCAAAAAAGCCGTTGAATTACCGTCCGGCGAAGTGCGCAAGTTCCTTGAAGACGGCGACGAAATCATCCTGCGTGCCCGTTGCAACCGTGAGGGGTTTGCCTCCATCGGTTTCGGCGAATGCCGTGGCACCGTGATCGCGGCGCGCTAGGAGGGCAGGGTAATGGAACTCTACACCTACTACCGTTCCACTTCGTCGTACCGGGTGCGTATTGCCCTGGCGCTCAAGGGCCTGGATTTCACCGCGGTGCCGGTCAACTTGCTGGTGCCGGCGGGCGGCGCCAATCGTCAGCCCGAGTACCTGGCGATCAACCCGCAAGGTCGCGTCCCGGCCTTGCGTACCGAGGAGGGCGAACTGTTGATTCAGTCGCCGGCGATCATCGAATACCTGGAGGAACGTTATCCACAGGCGCCGCTGCTCTCCAAGGACCTGGCGACCCGCGCCCACGAGCGTGCGGTGGCCTCGATCATCGGCTGCGATATTCATCCGCTGCACAACTCCAGCACCCAGAATCTGCTGCGCCAATGGGGGCATGACGAGGCGCAACTGCTGGAGTGGATCGGCCATTGGATCAGCCAGGGCTTGGGCGCGGTGGAGCAGTTGATCGGCGACCAAGGGTTTTGCTTCAGCGAGCAGCCGGGATTGGCCGACACGTTCCTGATTCCGCAACTGTATGCGGCCGAGCGTTTCAAGGTGCCGCTGGCAGCGTACCCGCGCATTGGGCGGGTAGCGGCGTTGGCGGCGCAGCATCCGGCCTTTGTGCAGGCACATCCGGCCAACCAGCCAGATACGCCTGCCGCCTGACGCTTGCTGTTCCATAAAAATAAAAAAACAGGTACTTGCGATGCACAATCAGATTGCCAGCTTTCGCGCGGCACTCGACGCCCGTCCGGTGTCGCGCTATCAGTGGCTGATTCTCCTGTTGCTGGCGCTGCTGCTGGTGACCGACGGCTACGACGCCCAGGTGCTGGGTTACGTAGTGCCGGCACTGGCCCAGGATTGGGGGCTGGAGAAGGCTGCATTCGGCCCGGTGTTCAGCGCCAACTTGCTGGGGCTGACCTTGGGCTCGTTGCTGGTGACGCCGCTGGCGGATCGGTTCGGCGTGCGCCGCATCCTGCTTGGCTGTGTACTGATCTACGCCACGCTGACGGTGCTGATGGTATTCGCCAATTCGCTGAACACGCTGATGGCCGCCCGGTTTATCTGCGGCATCGGCATGGGCGGCGCGATGCCCAGCGCGATGGCGTTGATGTCGGAATATTCGCCGCCGCGCCTGCGTACGTTGATGGTGACCCTGGCGGCGTGTGGCTTCTCGTTCGGTGGTGCAGCGGGTGGTTTTGTGGCGGCAGGGTTTATCGAAGGCTTCGGCTGGCAGGCGGTGTTTCTGGCGGGGGGCGTGACGCCACTGCTGTTGTTCCCGTTTCTGGTGTGGCTGCTGCCGGAGTCACTGCCGCGTTTGCTGCGTGATGCACCGCCCTATGCGCGGCTGAAGAAGGTGACCTCACGCATGCTGCCGGACTGGCAACCGCCGCCGGCGAGCGAGGCCGAAAACCAGCAGGAACAGGGCAGCAAGCTGACGGTGGTGGAGTTGTTCCGCAATGGCTACGCACGCCCGACGCTGCTGATCTGGGCGACGTTTTTTGTCAGCCTGATCCTGCTGTATTTCATGATCAGTTGGCTACCGTCGCTGTTGCTGGAAAGTGGCTTGGCGTTGAAAGAAGCCAACCTGGTGACCTCGATGTTCCTGTTCGCAGGCACCGTGGGCGCCATTGGTATGGCCTGGTTCGCTGATCGCTTGAAAAGCAAAGTGCGCCTGTTGTCCTGCGTACTGGCCGCGGCTGCGGCGTGCACCATTCTGCTCGGCCTCAACCATGACAACCCGCGCTATCTGGTGGCCTGCGTATTTGCGGCCGGGTTTTGCATCATCGGTGGTCAACTGACCCTTAATGCCTTCGCCAGTAACTTCTACCCGGCGCACGTGCGCGCCACCGGAACGGGCTGGGCGTTGGGCGTGGGGCGTTTTGGTTCAATCCTGGGGCCGTTGTTTGGCAGTATGTTGCTGGCGATGCATATTCCGGTGCAGCAGATTTTCTTCTTCTGCGCGATACCGGCGGTGATCGCAGCGTTGTTGATTATTCAGGTGCGTTCGCCTGGAACCGAGGCGCCGAAGAGTCCGCTGCCGGGCGATATTCTCAAGACACCGCAGGCTTAATGCACCACTGAATTGGGCGGCAGGTGGCCCAGGCGTTCGGTCAGGCGCAGGCGTTGGATCGGGTCTTCGCTGAGCATCAGCGCGTGTTCCAGATCGAAGCGTTCGGCGTTGGGGCAGTCCAGGCGCTGATAGAGGCTGGCCCTTGCGAGGTAATCGGCGGCGCTGGCGTTGCCCAATTCCAGCACGCGTTCGGCGTCGATCAAGGCCTGGAGCGGAACGTCGTTGGAAAGGTGCAGTTGGCGCAGGTTGCGGGACAACCTTTGCAGGATCGAACGCGGATCGGCGGTGTGCAGGTGATCGGCCTGCAACTTGAGGTTGGGGCCGTATTGGCGCTGCAACAGGTCGCGGCAATCGTTGGGGTACAACCGTCGACCGCCGCAGGGGTCCAGCAGATGATCGGCGCCGGGCACGCGCAACAGGAAATGGCCGGGGAAATTCACGCCAACCATGGGAATCTCCAGGCGCCGCGCCAGCTCAAGGGCAATCAGGCCCATGGCCAGAGGTTGTCCGCGTTTTCGCTGCAAGACTTTGTCCAACAGGGCGGCGGCGGGGCGCAGGGGCGTAAATTCATCCTGGGCAAACCCCAGGTCATTCAAGCGCCGCAACAGCGGCTGGCCCAGTTCATCCGCCGGCAGCAGCGGCATGCCCAGGCTGACCTGTTGTTGCAGCAAGGTCAGTTCCTGCAGGATCTGCAAGGGCTTCACGGCCGGGTCGTGCTCGGCAGCAATCCACAACGCCGCTTCAAACAGCGCGGGTGGGGAGCGTTCCAGGCAGGCGAAAAAGGCTTTGCGGGGATTCATTGCATTCTCCGGCGGATGCCCCCGTTTTAGCCTTGCTGGGAATTTTCGTCCAGTGGCTTGGAAAATATCCTGCGTGCTTATGTCGCAAGACCTGCGAAATCGGGCGGCTTATTCCAGCCTGGTCCGGCAGTTTTCTGCCGCAAGCCTATACTTGGCCCACTACCAGAAGTGATTCGGGAGCTTGACGATGTTTGCTCTCATGCACAGCACCCGCCTTGAATCGCTGCACTTGAGCATCGACCCGGCCACTGGGCTGAAGGCGGTCATCGCCATTCATAACAGCCGATTGGGGCCTGCTCTCGGTGGCTGTCGCTACCTGTCCTACCCCGACGACGAAAGTGCCGTGGCCGATGCCGCGCGCCTGGCCCAAGGCATGAGCTACAAGGCGGCACTGGCCGGTCTGCCGGTGGGCGGGGGTACCGCCGTGATCCTGCGTCCCGGCCACGTGGAAAACCGCGCGGCATTGTTTGAAGCCTTTGGCCGTTGCATCGAACAACTCGACGGGCGCTACATCACCGCCACCGACAGCGGCACTTCGGTGGCCGACATGGACTGCATCGCCCAGCACACTCGTTACGTCACCAGCACCACCGCCGCAGGCGACCCATCACCCCATGCGGCGATGGGTGTGTTCGCCGGCATTCGCACCACCGCGATGGCGCGCCTGGGCAGCGATAACCTTGAAGGCTTGCGTGTGGCGATCCAAGGCCTGGGTAATGTCGGCTACGCCCTGGCTGAACAACTGCACGCTGCCGGTGCGGAATTGCTGGTAAGCGACATCGACCACGGCAAGGTTCAACTGGCCATGGAACAATTGGGCGCACACCCCATCGCCAACGACGCGTTACTGAGCACGCCATGCGACATCCTCGCGCCCTGCGGTCTCGGCGCCGTGTTCAACCGCCAGAGCGTCGGCCAGTTACGCTGCGCCGCCGTCGCCGGTTCGGCCAGTGCGCAATTGACCAACTTGCAAGTGGCCGACCAACTGGAAGGGCGCGGCATCCTTTACGCGCCCGACTATGTGATCAACTCCGGCGGCCTGATCTACGTCGCCCTCAAGCACGGCGGGGCGGAACTACCGACCATCACCGCGCACCTGTCCAACATCGGCACGCGCCTCACCGAGATCTTCGCCCACGCCCAGGCGGAAAAACGCTCACCCGCACGGGTGGCGGATGAGCTGGCCGAGCGCTTGCTGTATCGCTGATACACCGATCAGAGTTGATACTTCTCACGTACCAGTGAGCCGACCCCCATGCGATCCAGAATGTGCATTGGGCACAGAATCGTGACGCGAACGGTCCCTGGCAGCCGACTGATTTCAATCGAGCCGTTAAGCGTTGCGCGGTTGCGCACCTCGTCCATCGACAGGCCCGTGACCGCCGCCGCGCGCTCCAGGCCGTTTTCCGTCGCCAGGTTGAGGTCGGCGCCGCTGCCGATAAAGGTAATGGGCCCGTTGTCTTCGATCTCGAACTGCCCCCAGCGCTCGCCCAATGCCTTGACGTGCAGCCGTTGCTCGGCGGTCATCGGTCGAGCCATGGGCGGCAAGTCATCAAGGTTTTGCAGCAGGATCGGGCCGTCGAGGGCCAACCCCTTGATCACATGGGCGGTCAGTTCGGTTTCACCCGATACGTCTGTGGCATGCCCGGCAATTTCGCCATTGCCTTGCTGGGCGTGCATATCGCCCATGTACACCCCGGCGCCGGGAACTCTCACCGGGCAAATCAGCACGCAACCTTCGCGTACGGAGTTGGTGTCCATATGCCCGTCGGTTTTCGCCGCATGCAATTGGTCATGGGTCATGCCGTAGCGGTGGGGCGCGCCGACCAGATACTGGCCGAAGTCGGCGCAGTTGTGGGAATCCGGCAGATCCCGTGAAGGCGTGGTGCCGATATTGCCCAGGAAAGGCCGCATGTGCGCGGCAAGGCCGGGGATATCGGCGCGGGCCAGGGAGAGAATCGAGTGTTGCGCGGACATCTCCGGCAACGCCGCCATATCCGGTGCCTGGCCGGCGAGGCGGTCGGCTACCGCCTGGTTCACGGTCAGGCTCACCTGATGCTCGGCATCGAACACGATGACGTAGCCATGGCTGAACCGAAACGCGCTGACCTCCGCCCCGCAAGCGTTGCAACGAATGGCGTCGGCGCCGATCCCCTCGACATGGCTGGCGGGATGTTCTTGCCCACAGTTGGAGCAGAACTTGGCGACAAAGGGATCGCCGTGATAGCGCCCCTCAACAAAGCGCATGACGCCTGACGAAGTGGCCAGGGACGTCACGCGCATGCGTTTGATCTTCAGGGCCACGGCGTCACCGACTTCGGCGCCGGCGATGAATACGGGTTGAGTCACCTCATGCCCGCCCTCAAACGCGGGCGTGATCATCGGGCCCCAACACCCCGGTGGCGTACCGGTGATGAGGGTGCCGCCATTGGCGAGTGGGCCGAGCATCTTCTGGCTGGGGCCGATGAGGCCGTTGGTATAGGTGTTGACGATCAGGCGATCAACCGGTTTTGATTCGTGCATTTTTATTCTCCGGGTCCTATGTGATTGAACCTTCGGTCACGGTGTATTGATCAGTGAAGGTTCAGGCAGGCCCAGTAGACCGGTGTTTTGTATCCCGAATATGTCGCGCGGGTGCGCTAATACACAGTGGTACATAACGAGGGAAGAGGAAGGTTTTTCAGCTTGAAAATCCTGATAGGGTTCTGAGGGCGGGCGTTTTTCGGTACTTGCCCGCTATCGTTTTCCTACTTGCCGCGGAGAGTCTTCATGTCCAATCAAGCAACAGCGCATTCCGTAACGTTCAAGCGCCCAGACGGTGCCGAGGTCAACGGCTACCTGGCCAGCCCGGCTGAGCTGGAAGGGGCGCCGGCCATCGTATTGATTCAAGAGTGGTGGGGGCTTAACGAGCAGATCAAGGGCGTGGCCATCCGCCTGGCCGAATGCGGTTACCGGGTGCTGGTGCCGGACCTTTATCGCGGCGCCTCGACCGTGGAAGAGGAAGAAGCCCATCACCTGATGGACAGCCTGGATTTTGGCGATGCGGTGTCCCAGGACATCACAGGCGCAGTGCGTTACCTGCAGGCCGACTCGAAAAAAGTGGGCGTGACCGGCTACTGCATGGGCGGGGCGTTGACGCTGTTGGCGCTCAATGCCATTCCGGAGCTGGCGGCGGGTGTGGTCTGGTATGGCTTCCCACCGCTTGAATACCTGGATGCAGCAAAAATCAAAGCACCGCTGATTGGCCATTGGGGCACGCAGGATGCTTTTTTCAACATCGAAACCGTTGCGGAGCTGGAGTCAACGCTGCACGCGGCCGGTGTTGACGCTACGTTTTATCGCTACCTGGCGCGCCATGCCTTTGCCAACGAAACGGCGATCGGCCATGGCCGTATCCCCGACACGCAATACGACGCCGCTTGGTCGCAACTGGCGTGGGACCGCACGTTGACCTTCTTCGGTAAAACCTTGTGGCAGGCCTAAGGCGCAAACAGCCTTCGGTAAAACCTTGAGCCGCCGGTCTGCCTGAACCCGTTGGTTCACCCTGAATCAACGGCGGCGGGCCGTTCCCCTTACTCCGCCTCCGGCTGCCCGATCTCGGCCAGGGCGCTGGCGTTGTTCTTGAATGCTGCTGCAAAGGCGGCGCGGTTCTTGGCCATGAAAATACCGGCGTCTTCTGCCTGCTTTTCAGTCAAGCCTTCCACGTTTTTCAACAGGACATCCATCAGAGACTCTGCCAGTTCAAGCATCTGGTCGTGTGCGTCGGCAAGTTTGCGATCCACGAATGTAGTCTCCAAGTCGCGGGTACTGCGATACAGGGTTTCAACAGCCATTTTTTGGCCTCGTCATCAGGGTGCAGTAGTGAAGGGGAGTAGCCCTTGTGTTCGGGTGTTGCGATAACTGTATTTATATACAGCTAAAAGAGTAAGCCAAACCACGGGGGTTTGGGTAGCAGTTTTTTAATGTAGTTGGGAAATGGGGGTTTGCTACAACGGAAATTTCTGACAACTTGCCGGGGTTGCGCTGGAATTGTCCAGTGGCTTACCTTCCTCGGGCGCTGCATTTGCAGCGAGTGGGCTTGGCGGCCCAACAAGGAAGCGCAACAACCCCCTATGAGATTGCAGACGATTTTGCATTTGCATTCTTGTGTCATGGCGGGTTGCGCATGGACCCCTCGGGGTGCCGGGTCGTTCCTTACCGGTCCGCCAACCTTGTGCAATCCGTCACCCAACCTGCTTGGCGGCAGACGGTGATGGTTTCCTTACTAAGGAACTAGACCAATGAAGAAAATCACTCCCAACCCTCCGTCTACCGATTCGACGCTATTTTGCGTTACACCTGAAGCTGACACAGAAACCTTGCTGGCCAACGCCAGCGAAACCCTAAGCAGTGCCCGTGAAATAGCCAACGCGCTGGCATTCGACCTTGACGGTCCGCAGCGGAGTTTAGTGTTAGCCATTCACCAATTGGTTGAGATGGGCTGCCTGTTAGTCGACCGCGCGCTAGAGAAAGTCGCACCAGTTTGATGCCTCGCCCTCTGATCGCTCCCGCGGTTGCGGGAGCGGTCAAAACATAGTCCAGATGGCTTCGATTTTTCCTGTTACTCACTTCATCGCTCAAAGCACGACAGCGAAAACCCGAGCGACTAGACTTCTTCTTCATCGACAACGGAGGCTTTGATGGACACTTCCTTTTCCTCTGGTATCCACGCAGATACCGAAGAGCAGGCTGATAGCTACGACCGCTGGTTTCGGGCCAAGGTACAAGCCGCTCTTGATGACACCAGCCCCGGTATTCCTCACGACGAGGTGATGGCCGAGATGCAAGCGCTGATCGAGTCCAAACTCAAGAAAGGCGATGCTGATTGAGTGGGTGCCCGCAGCGCGGGTGGAACTTCGGCAAATTATTGAGTACCTCAGTCATCGCAATCCTGTCGCAGCTCTTGAGCTAAAGCGCTCAATCGAAGCTTCAGTTCTGGCTCTCTCCCGCAGACCCCACCTTTACCGTCCTGGCAGAATCCTTGGTACGCGCGAGATGGTGGTACATCCGAATTATCTGGTCGTATACAAAGTGACAGACAACATTCGGGTTCTCTCTGTTTTACACGCACGCCAGCGATATCCCTGATCGATCCGTCCTTCGGATGAGCAAAGTATCTACTCTGCTCATCCTTACACGTGCCTCATGTCACCCCGCCATCATCTTATACCTGCCCCTGGCCTTTTTTCTGCATGCAGAACAACCGTCACGTCCAACCCGCATTATCCGGTCGAGTCGACCTAAGGAAGCATCATCGTGAAAATCAACTGGGCCGAAAGGCTGCGTCAGCAAGTCCACGGGCTGGCCGAATCCCTGGGTAACCTGTTCGTCGAGTCGTTCCACTACTTGGCGCTGTTCGCCATTGGTGCGGTGACGGCCTGGGCGGCGGTGATGGAGTTTCTGGGGATGTTGGAGAACGGGCACATCAAGATCGATGACATCTTGCTGCTGCTCCTCTACTTGGAGCTGGGTGCGATGGTCGGCATTTACTTCAAGACGAAGGTCTACGTTACTAACAATTTTGTTGAGGGTGCCGAAAACGATGCAAGCTCCTTCGATCCTCGTGCATGGTATGCATGACCTACTCCTGAGTAGCTGTGTGGTTAATGATTCGCTCAATTCTGAACAGTGGTGGGTATGATGACGCAAGAAGTGAAATGGGCTGAAAACCTACGTCGAAAGCTGCATGGCGGTGCTGATTCGATTGGTAATTTATTCGTGGAAACGTTTCATTATCTCGCGCTTTTCGCCATTGGACTAATAACCGTATGGGCTGGAATATCGACATTTCTTGGAATGCTTCAACAGCCCAAAATAACGGTTGATGATATTTTGCTACTATTTATCTATCTGGAATTATTAGCGATGGCGGGTATTTATTTTAAAACTAATCACATGCCCCTGAGATTTTTGTTGTATATCGGCGTAACCGCATTGATTCGATTGTTGATAAGTGATGTTTCTCATCATAATGCGCCGGATACCGGGATTCTTTACGTGTGTGGTGGTGTGTTGCTGCTGTCGATTTCGATTTTGGTGGTTAGGTATTCATCTTCAAAATACCCATCAGTTAAAGAAAGGACAGACTAAGCTATCCATGACGATGATGGTGGTTTTGAAGGGTAGTAAAACGCAAGCATTAAACCAGTTTCATGGATCTTTTAAAGCGCCATGGGCCATCCTTAGCTGCTGAGCTGATAATTTTTTGGTCAAAAGATCTTTTAAAAAAGTTAGTAGATGTGTAGGGAGATAATGTTTTTAGTCTGTAGTTGGCATTATTTAAGGCTGCCGATAGATTGGCGAAGCACGGCCCGTGTAAATGCACCGCGCTAGCGCTAAGTGTTCACTGCTTTTTAAAGAATATAGAAGCTTCAAGTTCTCTGTATGTGTCTGAATCCTTTGGCAGGTGCTCTGCGATATTTAATTTGAATTTTTCAGGGTTGATGTTGGTTTTTATATTACAGAAGTTTCGGATGTGACTTGATAATTCTTTTACGCTTTGATCGTCGATATTGTGTACGGCTGAGTCGTATGCGGGCTCGTCGAAAATAAGGTTGTTGTGTGCGCAATAGCTCATTAATGCATCTTTGCTGAAGAGATAGTTTTCAATCTCCCAGCGGTTAAGCATGCGATGGTGCTCAAGATTATTGTTGAGATACTGCTCTCTTTCTTGAAGGGATACGCATCTTCCGGAGCCGGAGTCTCGATCCTTCAATACCAATATTTCCAAGCTGGGTAGCGCTTTAGATAATATCGCTATTGCTATGTCACTCCGCTGGTCTAACTCAGTATTTCCGCCACTGGAAACAAATAGAGTTTCTGGGTACCGCTCATTAAAGATAGTGTTGTAGGCTTGAGCATCCAATCCACGCTCTCGACCTCCCACCCCAGGGCTATCACGCCCCTCGCAATACACGATCCGCTTTGGGCTAAGTAGATGAGTCAGGTCGTCTAGCGCTACCCCAAAAATTTTTCGCCACATTGCTGGGTTTTTTGGAGCAGGCGTTAGAGTTTTTGTCTCTGATGCTAAGTTGTACTGTTCGTCAAAGTAAATTATTTGGCATTGTTCTTTCAGCTCATCTTGCAAAGCTCTTATAAAACCGATGCTATGTGTAGTAAGCCAGATTTGGCAGTTTTCACCAATTAATTTATTTATTTCGATTAGAAGGTTTCTTTGGATGGAGCTATTTATGTGTAACTCTGGTTCGTCAAACATAAAAATTGTATTGTTGTATTCGTCTTTTCGTAGGTATAGATCAAGCAATATGTCAACAACTTCTTTCTCTCCTGAAGAAAGCACATTGAATGAAAAAACTGTAGGGTGGTCGGGTTTTCTGAAAAAAAGCGTTCCTTGGCCGCTTTCAATGTTGCCAATATTGTCGATCTCTAAGGTAAGGCAGTTTCTAATTGAGTCGTTTAAGTCGTTTATTATCTTGGCTTTTGCTTCGCTAGGTTTGCAGTCCTTACTATGCATGTAATTTGTAAATTTTACATTAAGCCTTCGGTAGTTTTCTTCCATTTTATCGTCTAAATCTGAAGAAGTGATTGCTCCATAGTTATTTAGATATATTTCTGTAACTGCTCTGATGTCTTTGACGTTTAAGCTGCTGTTGTAACGATAGGGACTTCTAAAAGAAAATATTGTGTTTTCTTTGCCTGCTCGGCTTGTTCTGAGTGGGTAATAAGCACCCGTATCAAAGGTCAGTGATACACTTTCAAAGTTAAACGACGGATCGGATCGCATTGAGTGGTATAAATGATCTTTGCCTCCCTTATTGCCCAAAGCACCATGAGCGTTGTGGTGAAAAAGTATTCCGTCCAAAACACTACTTTTCCCGCTGCCGTTAGGGCCGACAAGAGCAATAATGCGGGAGGGCGTTTCGCCTAAATCGATAGTAAGGTCATGAAAGCGTTTATACCCATTGAATAAGCGTAACTTTTTGATTCTCATTCTTTATTGAGTCCATTCAGGATGCATGAAAGTGAAAAGCTAACATGTGAGCATCGGCGGCGATAGGCTGCTATGGGGCTATCTAGGTGAATTGTAAAAAGGGCGCAGCTGTCGTCAAGACCAACCACATGCCGGTACGCTTCCTGATCTACGTGGCGATCACCGCGCTGACGCGACTGCTGATCTCCAACGTGTCGCACCACAATCCGCCGGACGTGGGAATCATCTACCTGTGCGGTGGGATTCTGCTGTTGGCGTTCGCGATTCTGGTGGTGCGCTACGCCTCGTCGGCCTTCCCTTCGGTGAAGGTCGAAGGCCCGCGTCGCAAGGGCGAGGCGAGCCTGGAAACCGAGAAGGGCGAGCTTTAAAGCCCGACGCTGAACGGCAGGGCGCGGGTCGGCGGTCGATGAAGGACTTTGTGATCGCCATCCGTCATCACCGCCAGGATCTCCATGGCGCTGTGACCCTGTTCGATGGCGATACCGAATTGAATGCTTTGCACCAGGCGTTTCAGCCGCTTGGGATCATTGCGCTGTTCGGCGCTGATCATGCGCTTGGCCACCACGCCTTGTTCGTTGGAGAGGGTCAGCATGATGCTGCCGTCCAGGCGTTGGATGCTCAAGTTGACGCGGTATTCAGGGGTGAAGGTGTCGGTGATGATCTGAAAAGGATTGTCCATGGTGCGTACCGCCTGATAAGAACATGCAGTCATTGACGACCGGTGTCGGGATTAGTTCGCGTCTCCTGACCATCGGCCACTCCGTCGCTGAGGTTTTCACAAGGTCCGTTTCCCTCTACAGCTCTACAGCAAAGGCCGTGCCGCATAAGGCGCCGAGCCGTTATTGCGGGACATGAAAAAGGCGAACCGAGGTTCGCCTTTTTGTTGGGTGATCTATTTCAGGGCAGTACCGAGAAAACGATCGCAGACAGCGCAATCAACCCAATCACCACTACAAACACATTCGACACCTGGCCCGAATACTGGCGCAGAGATGGCACGCGACGAATGGCGTACATCGGCATCAGGAACAGCAGGCAGGCGATGATCGGCCCGCCCATGGTTTCGATCATGCCCAGGATGCTCGGGTTGAAGGTAGCCACGGCCCAGCAGGTCAGCACCATGAACAGTGCGGTGCAGCGTTCCAGCCATTTGGCCGACATCGAGCGATTGCGCCCGCGCAGGGATTTGACGATCAGGC
This sequence comes from Pseudomonas sp. FH1, assembly GCF_000510895.2. Lineage (NCBI taxonomy): Bacteria > Pseudomonadati > Pseudomonadota > Gammaproteobacteria > Pseudomonadales > Pseudomonadaceae > Pseudomonas > Pseudomonas sp. FH1. Next base: position 57,840 of record NZ_AOHM01000126.1, on the reverse strand, counting down.
CCTGAAAACCTTCGCTGGCGCCGATGTAGTGGCCGAGGAAGGATTTGGTGATAGCTACCAGCGCAATCAACGGCGCGGCGTAGGCGATCACTGGCGTCTGGAAGTGGTTGGCCAGGTAGGACAGGATCGAGATGTTCTGCGCCTTGGCTGCCGCCAGGTCGGCCGGCGACAGTGCCAGTACGCAACTGAAGCAGAAGAACATCACGGTCAGCACCATCATGCCGTGGGCCGTGGCCAGGATGCCGCTGCTTTTGCGCTCGGCCTGGGCGCCGTACACGCGTTTCTGGTCGACGGCGAAGGCAGAGATGATCGGCGAATGGTTGAAGGAAAACACCATCACCGGAATCGCCAGCCACAGGGTCTTGAAGAACAGCGGCAGGGGCATGCCATCACCCGCGGAGGCAAAGAAGGCGCCGTTCCAGTTGGGGATCAGGCTGAACGCCAGCAACAGCAGGGCGGCGACGAACGGGTACACCAGCACGCTCATGGCCTTGACGATCACGCCCTGGCCGCATCGTACGATAGCCATCAGGCCAAGAATCAGCACCAGCGACAGGATCGCCCGAGGGGGCGGGGCCATGTGCAGTTGGTGTTCCATGAAGCTGCTCAGGGTGTTGGTCAGCGCCACGCTGTACACCAGCAGGATCGGGAAGATGGCAAAGAAATACAGCAGGGTGATCAGCTTGCCCGCACCGACACCGAAGTGTTCTTCGACCACTTCGGTGATGTCACCGGATTTGCCTGACAGCACAAAACGCGTCAGCCCACGGTGGGCGAAGAAGGTCATCGGGAAGGCCAGCAGGGCCAGCACGATCAACGGCCAGAAGCCGCCGACGCCGGCATTGATCGGCAGGAACAACGTGCCGGCGCCGATGGCGGTGCCGTAGAGGCCCAGCATCCAGGTGGTGTCGTGTTGGGTCCAGCCGGTGGTCACGGTTGTTGCTGTAGCAGCAGGATTTTCAGCAGCAGGTGTACGTACATCGGTCATCGGTATTGCCTCGTTATTATTTTTGCGCGGGCTCACGTAAGGGGCGGGTAGCAGTGCTCCGATCAGCACTCCACCCAGCTGACCGCCAGGCCGCCCCGTGAAGTTTCTTTGTATTTGTCATGCATATCGGCGCCGGTATCACGCATGGTGCGGATCACCCGGTCGAGGGAAATAAAGTGTTTGCCGTCACCGCGCAGGGCCATTTGCGTGGCGTTGATCGCCTTGACCGCGGCGATGGCATTGCGCTCGATGCACGGCACCTGTACCAGGCCGCCGACCGGGTCGCAGGTGAGGCCGAGGTTGTGTTCCAGGCCGATTTCGGCGGCGTTTTCCAGTTGCTCTGGAGTAGCGCCCAAAATATCGGCAAGCCCTGCTGCAGCCATGGCGCAGGCCGAACCCACCTCACCCTGGCAGCCGACTTCGGCGCCGGAAATCGAGGCGTTTTTCTTGCAGAGGATGCCGACTGCCGCAGCGGCCAGGAAGAAATTGACCACATCGTCGTCAGACGCGTCGGCGTTGAACTTCATGTAGTAATGCAGCACCGCCGGGATGATCCCGGCCGCGCCATTGGTCGGTGCGGTGACCATGCGCCCACCGGCTGCGTTTTCTTCGTTGACGGCGAGGGCGAACAGGTTGACCCACTCCATGGCCGACAGGGTCGAGGTGATGACATTCGGTTTACCGATTTCCAGCAGGCTGCGGTGCAATTTTGCCGCGCGGCGCGGTACGTCCAGACCGCCCGGCAAGATGCCTTCATCGCGCAAGCCTTGTTCCACGCATTCGCGCATCACCGACCAGATGTGCAACAGGCCACTGCGGATGTCGGCGTCGCTGCGCCACGCGCGTTCGTTGGCCATCATCAGCTCGGAAACCCGCAGGCCGTGCTTGTTGCACAAAGCCAGCAGTTCCACGGCGCTGGAAAAGTCGTAGGGCAATTGCACATCGCTGGTCGGCGCAATGCCCGAGGCCGCTTCCGCCGCTTCGATGATGAAACCGCCGCCCACCGAGTAATAGGTCTGCTCGCTCAGCAGGCCGGTTTCGCCGTAGGCGTGTAGGGACATGGCGTTGGGGTGGTAGGGCAGGCTTTCGTCCAGCAGTAGGAGGTCGTGCTTCCAGTTGAAGTCAATGTCGTGCTGACCTGCAAGAAGCAGTCGGCCGGATTCGCGCAGTTGCTGGATGCGTGCGTTGATCGAGGTGGGGTCGACCCGGTCCGGCCATTCGCCCATCAGGCCCATTACGCAGGCGCGGTCGGTGGCGTGGCCGACGCCGGTGGCGGACAGCGAGCCATATAGGCGCACTTCTACACGGCGGGTGTCGTTCAGCAGCTGTTGATCGATCAGGGCTTGGGCAAAGGTCGCCGCCGCCCGCATCGGGCCGACGGTGTGAGAGCTGGAAGGGCCGATGCCCACTTTGAATAGATCGAAAACACTGATAGCCATGCTAAAGCCTTACAAGCAATGGAGTAGAAATCGCTGCCATGTTTTGTAGAGCGAGCGGAATTGGCGCGATACTGAGCCTCTGGAACGGCACTGACCAACGAATTATCCTAAGACACCCTTTAGCAGGACTAAACGCTATGCCCCGGCCCCTTCATGGCCAGACTTACGTCTGGTTGCACGTGTTTTCCTGTGCTGCGCGGCATTTGTCGTTCACCCGCTGCGCCGAGGAACTGCACATCACGCCGGGCGCGGTGAGCCAGCAGATCCGTCAGTTGGAGGAGCGATTGGGTTTCCGCTTGTTTCATCGGCGCGCGCGTGGGGTGGAGCTGAGTGCCGAAGGGCAGCGACTGGCGACAACGGTAGGGGAGGCCTACGGCAGCATCGACGCGGAGTTGCAGCGCCTGGACGCGGGGATGATCAGCGGCACCCTGCGCCTGCGCTCGATCCCATCGTTTCTCGGCAAGTGGCTGACCCCTCGGTTACCGCGCTTGCAGCAGCGCTTTCCGGATATCCAATTGCGCATGGTCGCCGAAGACAGCAGCATCGCCCTGCATGAGGGTGACTTCGACCTGGCCATTGACTTGAACGACGGCAGCTACCCTGGCCTGTTATCCACAGCCCTGCTGGACGAACAGATTTTCCCGGTCTGTGCCCCGAGCCTTCTGCGCGGCCGGCCACCGCTGCATGGTCCCGCCGACCTCGTGCATTTCCCACTGCTCCACGACATCACCGCCTGGCGTGGGAGTTATGAGTACGCCGAATGGGAGTTTTATCTGAATGCTATCGGCTATCACCACGCCGACGTGCGCCGTGGCCACACCTTCAACCGCAACCACCTGACCATCGAAGCCGCCATCGCCGGCATGGGCGTGGCCATTGCGCGGCGCACCTTGCTCAACGATGAGTTGGACCGCGGCACCTTGATCGTGCCCTTCGGCCTGGCCGTGCCTAACCACAAACGTTACGTGTTGCTGTATGCACCAGGCGCACTGAGCCATCCGGGCGTACGCGCGGTGCACGATTGGTTGGTTGAAGAAGCAGGGATTTTCCGCGGATTGCACCCGTTGGGAGAGGGGCAATTGTGAGGTTGGCGGGCCGTAAGAAGATGTAACTAACTCCCCACCCTAACAGCGTTTTTGCTCGTAGTCAGACTTAATTTGTAATGTGGGATTTATCTTTGCAAAGGGGTTGAATTGTTCTGCTGACTGCTCAATTGTGTAATCAAGAGGTCATGGTTTCACCGACCCGGTGTTGCAGTTGTGACCTCTCGCGAGCTAGCTGAAATAAGGGAAGAACTATGCAAATCCAAGTCAATAGCGATAACCATATTGAAAGCAGCATCCGACTGGAGGAGTGGGTACGTACTACCATTGAGAGCACGCTCGAACGTTACGAAGAAGACCTGACCCGAGTGGAGGTCTACCTGCGGGATGAGAACGGCGACAAGCCCGGTCCCCACGATTTAAGTTGCCGCCTGGAAGCGCGGCCAAAAGGCCATCAACCGCTGTCCGTGCTGCACAAAGCCGATACCCTGGAACAGGCGATCGACGGTGCGGCGACCAAGCTGGACCATGCGTTGGAACATCTGTTCGGCAAACTGCAAGGCAAGCCACGCGCTGCCGGGAAAAACCAGCCGACCACCAAAGTCAACGAAGATGAGCTTGAGCAGGAGTTTCTGGAAAAAGAACGCGCCGTGTTCAACGGCTGATAGCTTTCTCACGCGCCACTAAAAACGGGCCTGCATTTGCAGGCCCGTTTTCGTTTGAGTGGCGTTAGAACGCAATGGAGGTCTGTACGTAGACCGTGCGGGGTTCGCCCACGTATTTACCCTTGTTGTTATCGTCGAACGAGCGGGTGAAATACTGGGTGTTGAAGATGTTTTTCACACCCACTGCCACATTCAAATCCGACAGTTGCGGGCCGAAGTCATAGGCCGCGCGGCTACTGAACAACATGTAGCCAGGTATGCGTCCGTTGGCGCCGTTGGCGGTTTCCTTCTCGGTGTTGGCGTTGTCGGCGAACTGGCTGCTTTGGTAGCTGCTGTCCAGGTTGAGCTTCCAGCGGCCTTCGGTGTAGCCCACGCCAAGGGTGCCTTTGTGCTTGGACGAGAAGGGCACGCGGTTGCCTTTGTTCGGGCCGTCTTCGCGGATGGTCGCGTCGACGTAGGCGTAAGTGGCGTACACATCAAAGCCAGCCAGCGCCGGGCTCAAACCGTCGAGCGCGTAGTTGACGCTGGTCTCGATACCCTGGTGGCGGGTTTCGCCACGGGCAATCACCGAGTCGTTGGTCTGGTTGCTTTCGTACTGGTTGTCGAAGTTGATCAGGAATGCGCCGATTTCCGCACGCAAGGTGCCGTCGTCGTAGCGGGTACCGAGTTCCCAGGTACGGGCTTTTTCCGGTTTCACTTCGCCGCTGGTCACGCGGTTCGGCATCTGGCTGTACTGCACGCTGCCGAACGAACCTTCGGTGTTGGCGTAGAGGTTCCAGCTGTCGCTGAGGTGGTACAGCACGTTCAGTGCCGGCAGCGCGGTGTTGTAGTCGCCTTTGTATTTGACGTTGGTCAGGTTGTTGGTCTGCTGGGACTCGATCATCTCGTAGCGCACGCCCGGCGTGATGGTCCACTTGCCGATATCGATCCGGTCATCGATGAAGAACGCATTGGCTTCGGTGCCGTCACGGGTGTCGCGGTCGTTGCGGCTGTCGGTGGTGGGGATCTGCTGGTTGGCGGCAATCGGCGTGCGGTAACGCAGTTCGTGGCCGGCCTCGTTGATGTAGCGGTAGCCGACGCCGACTTCGTGGCTGGTCGGGCCCAGGTCAAAGCCTTGGGCGAAGCGGGTCTCGATGCCACGCACCCAGTATTCACGCGGGGACAGCGAAAGGAACGTGCCCTGGTCCAGGTAACCGCTGCGCAAGGTCTTGGTGAAGAAGCTGTTCACGGTGAACTCGCGGCGGTCCTGCTCATAGCGATAGCCGACGTTGAACATCGTACGGCGGCCCCAGAATTTGTCGTAGGGGCGGGTGGACTGGTAGGGATCCGCCTTGTAGTCCGCGACGTTCAAGCCCCCCGGCATATCGGCCTGGCCTTCGTAGTATTGCGCCATGGCGTTGAAGCTGTTGGCGTCATCCAGTTGATATTTGCCCTTGAGGATCAGGTCGTCGATACGCGTATTGCTGTTTTCGCGCCAGTCGCCGCCACGGGTGCCGGAGTACAGAATCGCCCCGCCCAGGCCGTTATCAGCCGTGCCGCCGGCCAGCAGGTTGCCGGTGGTCTTGAAGCCGTCGTGGCTGGAGGAAGGGCTGGTTTCGGTCTGCAAGCCGCCTTTGACCGTCGGTGCATCCGGGATCGCGCGGGTCACGAAGTTGACCACGCCGCCGACGTTCTGCGGGCCGTAGCGCACCGCACCGCCGCCGCGCACTACGTCGACCGCGTCCATGTTGCCCATGCTGATCGGCGCAAAGGAAAGCTGCGGCTGGCCGTAGGGCGCGAACGGCACCGGAATGCCATCCATCAGCACCGTGGAGCGCGACGCCAGGCGTGGGTTGAGGCCACGAATGCCGAAGTTCAGTGCCATGTCGTGGCTGCCGGTGCCGTTGTTGTCCGGGGCGTTGACGCCGGGAATGCGGTTGAGCACGTCCTTGGCCTGGGTGGCGCCCTGGCGTTCGAATTCTTCACGGCGGATCACATCGCGGGCGCCGGGGTGTTCGAACACATTGGTCTGCGCTGCGTCGCCCAGCCAGTCGCCGACCACGCTGGAGGTGCCCAACTCAATGCTGGCCGGTGCCGTGGTCGGTTGCAGGCTGTAGGCATTGTCGCCTTCGGCACGGGCTTGCAGGCCGGTGCCTTCCAGCAATTTTTGCAGGCCGTCCGCAGCGCCGTAGTTGCCGGACAAACCACGGCTCTGCATACCCGCCGTGACTTCGGAGCCGAAGGAAATCAACACGCCGGCTTCGCGGCCAAACTGGTTCAGTGCTGCTTCCAGCGACGTCGGGGCGATGTGATAGGGCTTGGCGTCGGCCGCCATCACCGGGGGCAGCACAGTCAGACTGAGGCTGGCGCCGAGTAGGAGTTGGCGCACGGTGCGGGCAAGAAGCGTCGGTTGCTGGGGCATGAAGAGCGGTCCTGAGAAGGAAGGATCAAGGTGGCTTTCCTTCTCTGTCACGCGAGGGGTGGAAAACGGCTCACTGTTTTTTGAATTAATTTCAGGCGCGTGCCTGCACGGTCACCCAGTAGCGGGTAAAGCGCCGTACCTTCACCGGTAGGCTCACTTCCAGCAGGTCGAGAATGCGCTCGCTGTCATCCAGCGGGTAGCTGCCGGAGATCAGCAGGTTGGCTACCTGTGGGTCGCAATTGACCTGGCCACGGCGATAACGGCCGAGTTCGCCGAGGAAATCTTCCAGGCGCATGTGGGCAGCAACCAGCATGCCGTCGGCCCAAGCGCCGCTGTTGGCGTCGGTGGGGCGCGGGGTGTCCCAGCCTTTGCGGGTGAAGTTGACCTGGTGCGCGGCCTGGACGCTCAGCGGCAGGCCGGTGTAGGTATTGGGCATGACGTCGACGCGGCCGTCGAGCACGGCCAATTGCGTGTGATCGTTGAATTGTCGCACGTTCATGCGCGCCGCCTGGCTGGTGAGCAGGCCCTGGCCGGTCAGCACCTGCAATGGTGTGCTGCCTGCAATACCGGTCAGCAGGATCTCGCCTTCAAGCAGGCGGATCAGCCGTTGCTGGCCATCGAAATGCACATCCACCGCGGTGCCGGTGTTGAGCTGTAACTGGCTGCCATCGGCCAATTGCACCTTGCGTCGCTGGCCAACGGGGCTGCGATAGTCGGCGGTTAGCGGCGGCAAAATATGCTGTTGGCGAAGGCTCCAGGCGGCAGCGGAACCGGCGCCGAGGATCAACAGCAATTTCAGCGCCTGACGACGGCTGGTGGAGGTTGGCGCATTCAACGCCGCATGGGCCAGGGGCGACGGCATGCCGCGCAGGCGCTGGTTAACGCGCTGCATGTGGTCCCAGGCACGCTGGTGTTCGCTGTGGGCATTCAACCACTGTTGCCAGGCGGCTTGCTGGCGTGGGTTGAGCGCGCCTTGCTGCATTTCCATCAGCCAGTGCACGGCTTGTTCGGCGACTTGGGTGGAGAAGTTCATAGGGCGAAGTAGCAGCGCATAGCCGCTTTGCTCAGGTGGCGTTTGACGGTGGCGATGGAAATGCCCAGTTCCGCGCCGATTTGCGCGTAGGTCAGGCCATCGAGTTGGGCCAGCAGGAACGCACGTTTGACCTGGACGGGCAGGCCATCGAGCAGTTGGTCCAACTCCACCAGGGTTTGCAGGATGATTGCGCGTTCTTCTTCCGACGGTGCCACGTGCTCGGGCATCTGCGCCAAGGCGTCGAGGTAGGCGCGCTCCAGGTCCTGGCGGCGGTAGAAGTTGAACAGCACACGCTTGGCGACTGTGGTGAGGAACGCGCGGGGCTCGACCAGCGTGGGTGTTTCCCGCGCGGTGAGCACGCGGATGAAGGTGTCCTGGGCCAGGTCGGCAGCGCTTTCCGGGCAGCCGAGCTTGCGTCGCAACCAGCCGGTGAGCCAGTGGTGATGGTCGTTGTACAACACTTCGACGGTATTGGACGGGCTCAACGCGAACACTCCACAAGCATCGCCATGCTTTAGAGAACAAGAATTGTTCGCATTGTAGGGTTCGCGGCGGGCTTCGGCAATCCGTCAGGGCAGGTCTTTCATCCGTTCTGTTTTGCTTATGAGAATATTTATCATTAATATTGCGGCCTGATGAACCTGGCGCCTCCCGCATGAAAAGCAAAACCTCGCTGCCTGTCTCCTATCGCCTCGCCGTTACCTCGCGCGTGCTGGCTGCCGTGGTGGGCGGCTATCTGATGGCTTCCCTGGCCAGTATCTGCCTGGCGCTGTGGATACCCACTTCTCGCGCTGACGCAGTGATCACTGGGATGATGAGTTCTTTCGTGTTCTACCTGCTGGCCGTGCTCTGGTGTTTCGCTTGCCGCAGCGCCGCGCGCGCCTGGTTTGGCGTGATGCTGCCAAGCGCGGTATTTGCCACCCTGGCGGGTGTGGGCTTCTGGATGGCACGCACATGAAAGAGGGCTTTCGCCAGGCCATGGCCTGGCTGCACACGTGGGCGGGGCTGATCTTTGGCTGGCTGCTGTTTGCAATTTTCCTGACGGGCACCTTGGCGTATTTCAAGGATGAGATCAGCCATTGGATGCAGCCTGAAGTGCAGGCCCGCCCCTTGGACGACGCGCGCAGCCTGACGGTCGCCCAGAACTATCTGCAGCAAGTCGCGCCGACCGCCGCACGCTGGTTTATCACCCTGCCGGACAGCCGTGACCCCGGCCTGTCGGTGATGTGGCAAGACAAGGTCGACCCCGGCAAACGCGGCAACTTCATCCAGAAAACCCTCGACCCCGTCACCGGCCAGGCCGTGCAAGCCCGTGAAAGCATGGGCGGCGATTTCTTCTATCGTTTCCACTTCCAACTGCAAATGCCCCATCCCTGGGGCCGCTGGCTGTCGACTATCGCTGCGATGGTGATGTTCATCGCCTTGATCACCGGCATCATCACCCACAAGAAAATCTTCAAGGACTTCTTCACCTTCCGCCCCCGCAAGGGCCAGCGCTCCTGGCTCGACGGGCACAACGCGGTCGGCGTGCTGGTGTTGCCGTTTCATCTGATGATCACCTACAGCAGCCTGGTGATCTTCATGAGCATGGTGATGCCGGCCCCGATCCTGGCTTCCTATGGCGGAGACACCCGAGCGTTTTTCAGCGAAGTGTTCCCGAATACCAACAACGCGCCGGCAACGGGCCAGCCAGGCACATTGCTGCCGCTGATGCCGATGTACGAGCAAGCGCGGGCGCAATGGGCCGGTGGCCATGTGGGGCGCGTCGCCGTGAATAACCCCAGCGATGTGAACGCCTCGGTCAATGTGTTCCGCGCGGGTTCCGACAGCGTGGTGCATGATTTCGGCAGCACCGTTTCTTTTAATGGCACGACCGGCGAGCTGGTGCGGGTCAGTGGTGGGCAGTCGCTGCCTTCTGCCATCGGCGGTACTTTCTATGGCCTGCACATGGGCCACTTCGCTGGGCCGGTGTTGCGCTGGTTGTACTTTATCTGTGGCCTGGCGGGCACGGCGATGATTGGTACCGGCCTGGTGATCTGGCTTGGCAAGCGTCAGCTCAAACATGCCAAGGCTGCGGTCATGCCGTTTGAGTTGCGCTTGGTGGAAGTGTTGAACATCGCCAGCATGTCCGGGTTGATGATCGCCATTGCGGCGTTTTTCTGGGCTAACCGTTTGTTGCCGGTGAGCTTTGCCGAGCGTTCCGATTGGGAAGTGCAAACCTTCTTTATCGCCTGGGCCCTGAGCCTGTTGCACGCCATGCTGCGTCGCGGTCGCCAGGGCTGGGTCGAGCAACTGAGCTTCGGCGCGTTGCTGTTTATCGCGATCCCGCTGCTCAATGCACTGACGACATCGCACCACCTGGGCGTTTCGCTGGCAACCGGCGACTGGGCTATGGCTGGCTTCGACTTGACCTGCCTTGCCAGTGGCGTCTTCCTCGGCTGGGCCGCCTGGAAGATGCAGCCTGCGCCTAAACCAGCGCGCGCACGCCCACTGGCGCTGAAGCAGGAGGCGAACTGAATGCTGCTCGCGCTGCTGATGTGCTATGCCGGGTTCACTGCACTGTGCCTGTCCACTGACCGTCACCACGGCGAGTTGTTGCACAGCAAACCCTCGCCCGGTCGGCGCCTGGGCTTGCGGGTGATCGGTTGGTTGTTGCTGGTGGTGTCGATCTGGCCGGCAGTGGATGTCGCCGGTTGGGGCCGGGGCCTGGTGGAGTGGTGCGCCGTGCTGATGCTCAGCGCATTGCTGCTGGTGCTGTTGTTGCCGTACCGGCCAAGGCTGGCCTTGATCCTGGCGGGTGTCGGCCTGCTCGCCAGCCCTGTTGCAGCCTTCGCCGCCCTCTGAGCCCGCCCATGATGATCAGCACGCCACCCGAGTCCCAGGACAGCCCGCACGCTGACGCGGCGGGTGGACGTGCGCATTTCCTGCAGGTGTTCTTGTCCCAGCGTTCGCAGATGGAAGCCTTGGTGAGTCGCCGCGTGGGCTGCCGCGCCACGGCGGCCGACCTGGTGCAGGATCTGTTCCTGCGTTTCTGGCGCCGGCCCTTGGTGCAGGTCGAGGAGCTCAGCACTTACCTGCTGCGTTGCGCCGGCAACATCGCCATCGACCACCTGCGCAGCGAAGGCGCGCGGGTACGCAGCAGTGAAGGCTGGCTGCCTGAACAGCAAGACAACCAAGGCTCCGAACCCCAGGCGGCACTGGAAGCCGGCAATGACCTGCGCCATGTCGAAGCTGCCTTGCGCAGCCTGCCGGAGCGTACGCGGCAGATTTTCCTGCTCAACCGCATCCACGGCCGCAAGTACGCAGAAATCGCCAAGGCCATGGGCCTGTCCCAAAGTGCCGTGGAAAAACATATGATGCGTGCCCTCGAAGCCTGCAAAGCCAGCCTTCGCGAACCATCGCCAGGGAAAGCACCGTGAACGTCACTCCTACGCCCGCCCAGGAACAAGCCGCACTGGCCTGGTTGAGCCTGCTGCATGACCAGCCCAGCAGTGGCGACCAGGCCACTTTCAGCCAGTGGTTGCGGGCAGATCCGGCGCACGTCGAGGCCTATTCCCAGGCCCAGGTGTTGTGGGAGTTGAGCGAAGTGCCAGCGCGCAAGCTGGCGGACGAAAATTCGTTGGTGTTGCAGGGCTACCTCAATGCCATGAACGCCCCGAAACGCTCGCGGGTGGCGCGTTGGTCCGGCGCCTTGGCGATGGCTGCGTGCCTGCTGTTGATGGTGTCCATGGGCGCCGGCTGGCAGCCGTCACGCTGGATCGATGATTTCGGGGCCGACTATGTGACCGCGCCGGGTGAAGTCAAAACCGTCACGCTGGCGGATAATTCCCAAGTCACCCTCGATGCCGACAGTGCGATTGCCGTGGACTTCAGCCATGGCGAGCGGCACATCCAGCTGCGTCGAGGCGCCGGTTTTTTCAGCGTGACCCACACCGGGCAATCCTTTGTGGTGGAGGCGGGCAGCGGTGAAGCGCGGGTGCTGGGGACGCAATTCGAAGTGCGCCTGCAACCGGCAGGCGCTCAGGTAACGGTGTTGTCCGGGCGGGTTGGCGTGACGCCCTCCAAGCAAGGTGCGCAGCAAATTCTTACGGCGGGACAGCAAGTGGCCTACGTAGACGGCGTTGCTGACCCTCTGCACGCGGTGGACAGCGAATCACGCCTGGCCTGGCGCGACGGTTGGCTCAATTACTACAAGGCGCCGTTGGCGGACGTGGTCAAGGACCTGGAGCGTTACTACCCAGGCCGCATTCTGTTGCTCAACGAAGCGATGGGCGCCAAGCGCGTCAGCGGCAGTTTCCCGAGCAAGGACCCGCAGGCGGTGTTGAATGCCTTGCAGGCCGTGCTTGGCTTTGAGTTGCACACAGTATTGGGACGGATGATCGTGGTGCGCTGATTATTTCAGCGCCGCCATGATCGTCTCGGGGTTGTAATCGCGAATCAGCGTGCCGTTCACGTCTACAAACGGAATCCCGCCCCCGCCCAACGCCTCATACGCCTTGCGCGCCTGGGCGTCCTTCTCTATATCGAACGCCTGGTAGGGGATACCCTTCTGGTCCAGAAAGCGGCGGATCTGCTTGCAGTAACCGCACCACTCGGTGGCATAAAGCACCACACGCGCTGAAGCACGTACCTGCTCCGGCGCCACCTGTGAAGGGTTGAACACCCGCTCGATCTTGCCCCAGTTCTGGATCACCACCACGACCAGCAACACCAGCAGGACTTTCTTGAAAACCCCGCCGAGCATCAGTTACGGCGCTTGAGCTGATCGGTCAGTTGAGTCGGTAGACCCTTGATGATCAAGGTGCCGGCAGCTTCGTCGTACTCGATCTTGTCGCCCAGCAGGTGCGCTTCGAAGCTGATGGACAAGCCTTCGGCACGGCCGGTGAAGCGGCGGAACTGGTTGAGGGTGCGCTTGTCCGCCGGGATTTCCGGCGACAGGCCGTAGTCCTTGTTGCGGATGTGGTCGTAGAACGCCTTAGGCCGATCTTCATCGATCAACCCTGACAATTCTTCCAGCCCCATCGGTTCACCGAGCTTGGCCTGGCTGCTGGCGTAATCCACCAAAGTCTTGGTTTTCTCGCGGGCGGATTCGTCCGGCAGGTCTTCGCTTTCGACAAAGTCACTGAACGCCTTGAGCAGGGTACGGGTCTCGCCCGGGCCGTCGACGCCTTCCTGGCAGCCGATGAAGTCGCGGAAGTATTCCGAGACCTTCTTGCCGTTCTTGCCCTTGATAAACGAGATGTACTGCTTGGACTGCTTGTTGTTTTGCCACTCGGACACGTTGATGCGGGCCGCCAGGTGCAATTGACCGAGGTCCAGGTGGCGCGACGGGGTCACGTCCAGCTCGTCGGTCACCGCCACGCCTTCGCTGTGGTGCAGCAGGGCGATGGCCAGGTAATCGGTCATGCCTTGCTGGTAGTGGGCGAACAGCACATGGCCGCCGGTGGAGAGGTTGGACTCCTCCATCAGCTTCTGCAGATGCTCGACCGCCGTACGGCTGAAGGTGGTGAAATCCTGACCACCGTCGAAATACTCCTTCAACCAGCCGCTGAACGGGTGCGCGCCGGATTCGGCATGGAAGAAACCCCAGGCCTTGCCTTGTTTGGCGTTATAGCTCTCGTTGAGGTCGGCAAGCATGTTCTCGATGGCGGCCGACTCGGCAAGCTCGGAGTCGCGGGCGTGGAGAACTGCAGGTGTGCCGTCGGGTTTTTTGTCGATCAGGTGGACGATGCAATGACGGATCGGCATAGGCTTCTCGGCTGGTTGAGCGGGGAGCGGTGGGCCTCCCCGAAAAGTCGCCAAGTGTACCGCACCATTGGCCGAGACGGGCTTCGAAGGGTGTTTTGGGCGCCGTCCGACGGGCCATATGCCTTTTTTTCACGGTTTAGAGCGATAAAGCTGACCAAATGGGTAGGTAGAAGCGGATATTTCCCCGTCTCTGTGCTAGTTTTGCCCCGTCTTACGCCAAGTCTCGGCGATAAGCGTGCATTCAGCATCTGTCAGGTCGAACCAATCCCCGTTTCAAGCATCTATAACCCCGATCTCCGTGGTTATAGCCGGGGGTGCCAGGCCTAGACGGTCGGGCTCGACGGCTGACACTGCACTCTGCAATCCATATGAATTTGATAGGGAAGGAACACCACAATGGCTATTACTAAAGACCAACTGATCGCTGACCTGGCTGAAGCAGTAGACGCACCGAAAACCACCGTGCGCGCTCTGCTGGACCAACTGAGCCAAGTTGTTGCTGACCAGCTGGAAAACGGCGGCGAAATCACTCTGCCAGGCGTTGGCAAACTGAAAGTGACCGAGCGTCCTGCCCGTACTGGCCGTAACCCTTCGACTGGCGCTGCCATCGAAATCGCTGCCAAGAAAGTTATCAAGCTGGTTGTGGCCAAAGGCCTGACCGACGCTGTTAACAAGTAAGACGCAGCAAAAAAAACCGTGCTCCGGAGCGATCCGGGCACGGTTTTTTGTTGCCTGCGATTTGTCAGTCGCGAACCCAGCGCTGGCGCCAGATCTGTTGTTCGTTTTTGGTTTGGAAGGTCCACGCCACAAATCGGCTTTGTTTCTGGCCCTGGGACATTTCCACGACCTGGCTTTCCAGGACACCGGCCTTTTTCAGGGCGGTCTCGATGGCGGGCAAGTTCGATGCTTTTGACACCAGGGTGCTGAACCACAACACCTTGTGGGCAAAATGCGCGCTCTCGGCGATCAGTTGCGTTACAAAACGCGCTTCACCGCCTTCACACCACAGCTCGGCCGATTGGCCGCCGAAGTTCAGCACCGGCAACTTGCGCTTCGGATCGGCCTTGCCCAGGGCGCGCCACTTGCGTTCGCTGCCTTTGGTCGCTTCCTCCATGGACGCATGGAACGGCGGGTTGCACATGGTCAGGTCAAAACGCTCGCCCGGCTCCAGCAGGCCCAGCAGGATCTGCTTGGGATTGCTCTGCTGGCGCAGCTGGATGACCTTGCTCAGGTCATTGGACTGCACGATGGCCTTGGCGGCGGCCACGGCGATAGGGTCGACTTCCGAGCCCAGGAAATTCCAGCGGTATTCCATGTAGCCAATCAGCGGGTAGACGCAGTTGGCGCCCATGCCGATGTCCAGCACCTTGACGATAGAACCGCGCGGGATCTTGCCATCGTTGGTGCTGGCCAGCAGGTCAGCCAGGAAGTGTACGTAGTCCGCACGCCCCGGTACCGGTGGGCACAGGTAGTCCTGCGGGATGTCCCAGTGCTGGATGCCATAGAAGGCTTTCAGCAGCGCTCGGTTGAACACCCGCACCGCATCCGGGCTGGCGAAGTCGATACTTTCCTTGCCGTACGGGTTGATGATCACGAATTTCGCCAGTTCCGGCGTGGTCTTGATCAGCGCCGGGAAGTCGTAACGGCCTGTGTGGCGGTTGCGCGGGTGCAGGGTCGCCTCTTTACGCGGCGCGACGGGCTTGGCCGGGGCGGCGGTTTTGGGCTTCTTGCGTGGAGGCTTGGGCGTGCTGGGGGCGGTCATGATGATTCTGGTGTTGGCTCAAAGTGGTGGGCATTGTCCCACATTCTCCGGCGACTTACGGCAGGCATAAAAAAAGAGACCCGAAGGTCTCTTTTTTCACACGGTTTACACCTTACAGGCTGGAAATCCGCGCATGTTGCTCTGCCAGCTTGCCCAGGGCCTGTTCAGCCTCGGCCAGCTTGGCGCGTTCTTTCTCGATCACTTCAGCCGGTGCCTTGTCGACGAAGGCCGCGTTGGACAGCTTGCCGCCCACGCGTTGCACTTCGCCTTGCAGGCGGCCGATTTCCTTGTCGAGACGCGCCAGTTCGGCATCTTTGTCGATCAAGCCGGCCATCGGCACCAGCACTTCCATTTCGCCAACCAGTGCGGTGGCGGACAGCGGTGCTTCTGCGCCGGGCGCCAATACGGTGATCGACTCCAGCTTCGCCAACTTCTTGAGCAGCGCATCGTTCTCGGTAAGACGACGCTGGTCTTCAGTACTGGCGTTCTTCACAAACACCGCCAATGGCTTGCCCGGCCCGATGTTCATCTCGGCACGGATGTTGCGCGTGCCCATCATCAGGGTCTTGAGCCATTCGATATCGCTTTCGGCTGCCTCATCGATGCGCGCTTCATTGGCCACTGGCCAAGGCTGCAGCATGATGGTCTTGCCTTCGATACCGGCCAGCGGCGCCAGGCGCTGCCAGATTTCTTCGGTGATGAACGGCATGAACGGGTGTGCCAAACGCAGCGCCACTTCCAGTACGCGCACCAGGGTGCGACGGGTGCCGCGCTGGCGTTCGACCGGCGCGTTTTCGTCCCACAAGACTGGCTTGGACAGTTCCAGGTACCAGTCGCAATACTGGTTCCAGATGAACTCGTACAAAGCCTGTGCGGCCAGGTCGAAACGGAACTGGTCGAGCTGACGGGTCACTTCGGCTTCGGTGCGTTGCAGCTGCGAAATGATCCAGCGGTCGGCCAGGCTCAGCTCGACGGCTTCGCCGTTCTGGCCGCAGTCTTCGCCCTTGTCCAGCACGTAGCGCGCCGCGTTCCAGATCTTGTTGCAGAAGTTGCGATAGCCTTCGACGCGGCCCATGTCGAACTTGATGTCGCGACCCGTGGACGCCAGCGAGCAGAAGGTGAAGCGCAGGGCGTCGGTGCCGTAGCTGGCGATGCCGTCGGCGAATTCGTCGCGGGTCTGCTTCTCGATCTTCTTCGCCAGTTTCGGCTGCATCAGGCCCGAGGTGCGTTTTTGCACCAGGGTTTCCAGGTCGATGCCGTCGATGATGTCCAGTGGGTCCAGCACGTTGCCCTTGGACTTGGACATCTTCTGGCCCTGGCCATCACGCACCAGGCCGTGCACGTACACGGTCTTGAACGGTACTTGCGGCGTGCCATCCTCGTTCTTCACCAAGTGCATGGTCAGCATGATCATCCGGGCAACCCAGAAGAAAATGATGTCGAAACCGGTAACCAGCACGTCGGTGGAATGGAATTTCTTCAGGAATTCGGTCTGCTGCGGCCAGCCCAGGGTGGAGAAGGTCCACAGGCCCGAGCTGAACCAGGTATCCAGTACGTCGTTGTCCTGTTGCAGCGCAATGTCGGCACCGAGGTTGTGCTTGGCGCGCACTTCGGCTTCGTCGCGGCCTACATAGACCTTGCCCGACTCGTCGTACCAGGCCGGAATGCGGTGGCCCCACCACAACTGACGGCTGATGCACCAATCCTGGATGTCACGCATCCACGAGAAATACATGTTTTCGTACTGTTTCGGCACGAATTGGATGCGGCCATCTTCCACGGCGGCGATGGCAGGTTCTGCCAACGGCTTGGTGGACACGTACCACTGGTCGGTCAACCACGGCTCGATCACGGTGCCGGAACGGTCGCCTTTCGGCACTTTAAGGCCGTGGTCGTCAACGCTCACCAGCAAACCTGCGGCGTCGAAGGCGGCCACGATCTGCTTGCGTGCTTCGAAACGGTCAAGGCCGGCGTATTCGGCCGGGATCTTGCCGTCGATGCTCTCGTTCAGCGTACCGTCCAGGTTAAACACCTGGCAGGCTGGCAGTACGGCGGCGTTTTTGTCGAAGATATTCAGCAGCGGCAGGTTATGGCGCTTGCCGACTTCGTAGTCGTTGAAATCGTGGGCCGGGGTGATTTTCACGCAGCCGGTGCCGAATTCAGGGTCGCAGTAGTCGTCCGCGATAATCGGGATGCGGCGGCCGACCAATGGCAGCTCGACGAACTTGCCGATCAGCGCCTGGTAGCGCTCGTCGTTCGGGTTAACCGCGACGGCGGCATCGCCGAGCATGGTTTCCGGACGGGTGGTGGCGACGATCAGGTAGTCGTTGCCTTCAGCGGTCTTGGCGCCGTCGGCCAGCGGGTACTTGAGGTTCCACAGGAAACCTTTCTCGTCGTGGTTTTCCACTTCGAGGTCGGAAATTGCCGTGTGCAACTTGGTGTCCCAGTTGACCAGGCGCTTGCCGCGGTAGATCAGGCCGTCTTCATGCAGGCGCACGAAGGCTTCTTTCACGGCTTCCGACAGACCGTCGTCCATGGTGAAGCGCTCGCGGCTCCAGTCAACGGACGAGCCCAGGCGACGGATCTGACGGCTGATGTTGCCGCCGGACTGGTCTTTCCATTCCCAGATCTTTTCCAGGAATTTCTCGCGGCCCAGGTCATGACGGCTCTGGCCGGTGGCTTCGAGTTGGCGTTCCACCAGCATCTGGGTGGCGATACCGGCGTGGTCGGTACCCGGTTGCCACAGGGTGTTGCGGCCCTGCATGCGGCGGAAACGAATCAACGCATCCATGATCGCATTATTGAAGCCATGGCCCATGTGCAGGCTGCCAGTGACGTTCGGTGGCGGAATCATGATGGTGTAGGAATCGCCCGCGCCTTGCGGGGCGAAATAATTCTCGGATTCCCAGGTGTTGTACCAGGAAGTTTCGATGGCGTGCGGCTGGTAGGTCTTATCCATGCGCGGCGGGACCCTAGTTGGCATTTATTCAGGAAAGCCGGCAAGTATAACGGGGGATAGGGGAGAGGGGTAGGAGCGAGCAAAATCGCTCCTGATAGGACTTATGACTGGTATTGGCTCAACAACCGCTCCATCCGCGCATCCAGCCGGCGCTTGATCTCGGTCTCGATATGCGGGGCAAAGTCGTCGATCACGTCTTGCATGATCAACTGCGCGGCGGCGCGCAGTTCGTTGTCCAGGTGCAGCAGCAAGGCGTCTGGCCCTTTTTCAGCAGCGGCAGGTTCGACGGCGGGGGCTACCGCAACCGGCTCCGGCGCGACGGGTTTGCCGCCGACCATGTCGAACAACAGCGGAATCTGTACCTCGCCCTCGACCGTCTCGGTCAACAGCGGCGGTTGCAAGTCATCATCACCGAGCAACTGACGGATCGACTCCAGGTCGTCCAGCAGGTGGTCGTCTTTTTTTATAGGGTTGGGATTGTCCATCATGTACTCAAAGTCGTTGTAGCCGGTGATCTTGCAGAGGATAGCCCTGTTCGCGGTAGAAACGGAAACTCTCCCGCGCGGCCTGACGAATCGCCGGGTCTTCCACCACCACTTCCGCCACACGGGCGAAGGCCTTGGCGAACGGCGGTACTTTCAGGTCCAGGTTGACCAGCAGGTCCTGGTGATCGCCACAACTGTCGCCTAAACCCAGGACAACCAGGCCGTCGGGTTCGGACTCGGCGGGGCCGTGAGGCACGAAACTTTCGCCCTTGAAGCGCCACAGTCGGGCATCCAGCTCGTCGCGTTGGGCGGCATCGCTGCAATGCAGGTAGATGCGGTGGCCCATGCGCCAGGCTTTTTCGGTGAGTTTGCAGGCAAAGTCCAGGCGCGCGAGCGGGTCGGCGCTGGGCAATATATAGAAGTCGACTTGGGTCATTGCGGTTCCTGAGGCCGGGGCGGTGAGACAATCACCACCCCGGCGTCTTCAGTTTCAGGCCTTGGCGCGATCCAGCAGGTACTGGGTCAGCAGGGGAACCGGACGGCCGGTTGCGCCCTTGTCCTTGCCGCCACTGGTCCAGGCCGTGCCGGCGATGTCCAGGTGTGCCCAGTTGAAGTTCTTGGCAAAGCGCGACAGGAAGCAGGCCGCAGTGATGGTGCCGGCTTTCGGGCCGCCGATGTTGGCGATGTCGGCGAACGGGCTGTCCAGCTGTTCCTGGTACTCATCGAACAGCGGCAGTTGCCAGGCACGGTCGTCGGCGGCTTTGCCGGCGCTGAGCAGTTGCTCGATCAGCTCATCGCTGTTGCCCAGCAGGCCCGAGGTGTGGGAGCCCAGGGCGACGATGCAGGCGCCGGTCAGGGTGGCGATGTCGATCACCGCCTGTGGCTTGAAGCGCTCGGCGTAGGTCAGGGCATCGCACAGCACCAGGCGGCCTTCGGCGTCGGTGTTGAGGATTTCGACGGTCTGGCCGCTCAGGGTGGTGACGATGTCGCCCGGACGGGTCGCGCCGCCGCTCGGCATGTTCTCGGCACAGGCCAGGATGCACACCAGGTTGATCGGCAGCTTGAGTTCCAGCACGGCGCGCAGGGTGCCGAACACGCTGGCGGCGCCGCCCATGTCGTACTTCATTTCGTCCATGCCCAAGCCCGGCTTGAGGCTGATGCCGCCGGTGTCAAAGGTGATGCCTTTACCGACCAGGGCGTAAGGCTTCTCGGACTTCTTGCCGCCGTTGTATTGCATCACGATCAGGCGAGGCGGCTGGTCGCTGCCCTGGCCCACGGCATAGAACGAGCCCATGCCCAGTTCCTTGATCTTCTTCTCGTCCAGCACTTCGACCTTCAGGCCCTTGAACTCTTTGCCCAGCGCCTTGGCTTGTTCGCCGAGGAACGTCGGGTGGCAGATGTTCGGCGGCAGGTTGCCCAGGTCACGGGTAAACGACATGCCGTTGGCGATGGCGGTCGCGTGGGTTACGGCGCGCTCGACTTCAGCCTGGGCGGCCTTGATGGTCAGCAGGGTGATTTTCTTCAGGGCGCGGGGTTCGGCCTTGGTGCTCTTGAACTGGTCGAAAAGGTAGCCGCCGTCCACCAGGCTCTCGGCCAGCAGGCGGGTCTTGCCGTAGCTGTCACGGCCTTTGACCACGACTTCATCGAGTGCCAGCGCGGCGTCGGTGCCGCCCAGGCCCTTGAGGGTGGTGAGGATGCCGCTGACGATTTTGCGGAACGGACGGTCGCCCAGTTCAGCGTCCTTGCCCACGCCTACCAGCAATACGCGGTCGGCTTTCAGGTTGGGCAGGCTCTGCAACAGCAGGCTCTGGCCGACTTTGCCGGCCAGGTCGCCGCGCTTGAGCACTGCGCTGATGGCGCCGCCGCTGAGTTCGTCGAGTTGCTTGGCGGCAACGCCGAGCTTGCGGCCTTCGCCGATGGCGACCACGAGGGTGGCGGTTTTCAACGTTTCGGGGCTAACGCTTTTTACAACCAATTCCATTTTCGGGTCCCTTATAAAGGTCGGTTAGCCAGGAGTCTGTACTCCGGCTTTAATACCAGGCAGCTGTGTAAACCGCCGGCGACAAAGGCCGCAGTTTGAACCTCGCCGGCGGAGCCTGACAACCCTTGTCACCCGCTTTGTGCACGTGCATGAGCAAGCTCCGTGACAGGCGCGGTCAATCACAGGATAATGCGCCATCTTTTTAGCCGGCCCGTGCAAGCGGGCTGACTCGGTATGCTTGCTTGTTTGGCCGCCTTAGCCTGACAACCCTGGAGTGTCTGGTTTGATCGTCTTCCGTTATCTGTCCCGCGAAGTCCTGTTGACCCTGAGTGCCGTGAGTGCGGTTTTGCTGGTCATCATCATGAGTGGTCGTTTCGTCAAATACCTGGCCCAGGCTGCCTCCGGCGCACTGGATCCGGGCTCGCTGTTCCTGATCATGGGCTTTCGCCTGCCGGGCTTCCTGCAGCTGATCTTGCCGCTCGGCCTGTTCCTCGGGATCCTGCTGGCCTACGGCCGCCTTTACCTCGAAAGCGAAATGACCGTGCTCTCGGCCACCGGCATGAGCCAACAGCGCCTGTTGGGCATGACCATGATCCCGGCCGCCGGCGTCGCGCTGATCGTGGCCTGGCTGAGCCTGAGCCTGGCCCCCCAGGGCGCCATGCAGTTTCAGTTGGTACTGAATAAACAGGACGCGATGACCGAGTTCGACACCCTCGAGCCGGGCCGCTTCCAGGCGCTCAATGACGGTTCACGGGTGACCTACACCGAAACCCTGACCGACGACCGCGCCAACCTGGGCGGCGTGTTCATCTCCGAGAAGCGCCTGGGCCAGGACAAGAAGGACCGTGGCATTTCCGTACTGGTGGCCGATTCCGGTCGCCAGGAAGTGCGTCCTGACGGCAGTCGCTACCTGATCCTGGAAAATGGCTATCGCTACGATGGCAGTCCGGGCATGGCCGATTACCGTGCGATCAAATACGACACCTATGGCGTGATGCTGGCCCGTCCGGATATCAGCGACGAAGTCACCGACCGCGACGCCATCCCGACCACCGAGCTGTTCGGCAGCAAGGAGCTGCGCTCGATTGCCGAGCTGCAATGGCGGATTTCCCTGCCGCTGCTGGTGTTTATCGTGACCTTGATGGCGGTGCCGCTGTCGCGCGTCAACCCGCGTCAGGGCCGCTTCCTCAAGCTGTTGCCGGCGATCCTGCTGTACATGGCTTACCTCACCATTCTGATTTCCGCCCGTGGTTCCCTGGAGAAGGGCAAGCTGTCGCCAACCCTGGGCTTGTGGTGGGTGCACGGGATCTTCCTGGTGATTGGCCTGGGCCTGCTCTATTGGGAACCGATCCGTTTGAAAATGATGAGCCGTCGTGGCCAGAAGGAGTTGGCTCGTGGCTAAGCTCGATCGCTACATTGGTAGCAGCGTACTGATCGCCATTCTGGCGGTGTTGGGCATCATCCTCGGCTTGGCATCGTTGTTCGCCTTCATCGATGAAGTGGGTAACGTCACCGACACCTACACCGTGTGGGACGTGCTGAGCTACGTGGCCCTCACCGCGCCGCGCCGCCTCTACGACATGATGCCGATGGCCGCTCTGATCGGCTGCCTGATCGGCCTGGGCAGCCTGGCCAGCAACAGCGAACTGACCATCATGCGCGCCGCCGGCGTGTCCATCGGTCGTATCGTCTGGGCGGTCATGAAGCCCATGCTGCTGCTGATGGCGTGCAGCGTGCTGATCGGTGAATACGTCGCGCCGCCGGCCGAAACCACGGCCCAGGCCAATCGTGCCCTGGCCCAGGGTTCGGGCGACGCACAAAGCTCCAAGCACGGCCTGTGGCACCGCCAGGGTGATGAATTCATCCACATCAACGCCGTGCAGCCGGGTGGCCTGTTGATTGGTGTAACGCGTTACACCTTTGACAAAGAACGCCACCTGCTGTCGTCGAGTTTCGCCAAACGTGCGCAATACAGTGGCGAAAAGTGGCAGCTGAGCGACATTACCACTACGTATTTCCGCAACATCGACAAAGGCTCAAACGCCAGCACCGAAGTGATCAATGTGCCGAGCGAAGAGTGGGACATCGCCCTTAAGCCGCAATTGCTCAATACCGTGGTGATGATCCCGGAAAGCCTGCCGATCTCCGGGCTGTGGGGTTACATCCACTACTTGAAGGACCAGGGTTTGAACAACGGTCGCTACTGGCTGGCATTTTGGGTCAAGGTGTTGCAGCCGGTGGTGACGGCCGCGTTGGTGCTGATGGCGATTTCCTTCATCTTCGGCCCATTGCGTTCCGTGACCCTCGGTCAGCGCGTATTCACCGGCGTGCTGGTGGGCTTCACCTTCCGCATCGCCCAGGACCTGCTTGGCCCGTCGAGCCTGGTGTTTGGCTTTTCGCCGCTGTTTGCGGTGCTGGTGCCCACGGCCATCTGTGCCCTGGCCGGCTTCTGGCTACTGCGCCGGGCGGGCTGATTGCGCGCTTATGAACAAAAAATGCCCCGGTCGAGAGATCGGGGCATTTTTGTTCTGGTCAGCAAAGATGACGTCTGGCCCGAGCATCAGGTACAATTCCCGGCTATTTTTCAGCGGGCAATCTGCCTGCAGCCTTTTTGAGTGTTGATCCGTGAGTGATTTGAGTCATATCCGCAATTTCTCCATCATCGCCCACATTGACCATGGTAAGTCGACGCTGGCCGATCGATTCATCCAGATGTGCGGCGGCCTTGCCGAGCGTGAAATGGAAGCCCAGGTCCTGGACTCCATGGACCTCGAACGCGAGCGCGGGATCACCATTAAGGCCCACAGCGTCACCCTGTACTACACCGCCAAAGACGGTATCAAGTACCAGCTGAACTTCATTGACACCCCTGGCCACGTTGACTTCACCTACGAAGTCAGCCGCTCGCTGGCTGCCTGTGAAGGTGCGTTGCTGGTGGTGGACGCGGGCCAGGGCGTTGAAGCCCAGTCCGTCGCCAACTGCTACACGGCCATCGAGCAGGGCCTTGAAGTGATGCCGGTGCTGAACAAGATCGACTTGCCACAAGCCGATCCGGACCGCGTCAAAGAAGAAATCGAGAAAATCATCGGCATTGACGCCACCGACGCCGTCGAGTGCAGCGCCAAGACCGGCCTGGGCGTCGACGAAGTGCTTGAGCGCCTGGTCAAGACCATTCCTGCGCCAACCGGCAACTACGAAGATCCGCTGCAAGCGTTGATCATCGACTCTTGGTTCGACAACTACCTGGGCGTTGTTTCCCTGGTCCGCGTGCGCCATGGCCGTGTGAAGAAAGGCGACAAGATCCTGGTCAAGTCCACCGGCAAGATCCACCTGGTGGACAGCGTCGGTGTCTTCAACCCCAAGCACACCGCTACCACTGATCTGAAAGCCGGCGAAGTAGGCTTCATCATTGCCGGTATCAAGGACATCCACGGTGCGCCAGTCGGTGACACCCTGACCTTGAGCTCCACCCCTGACGTCGACGTGCTGCCGGGCTTCAAGCGCATCCAGCCGCAAGTCTACGCCGGCCTGTTCCCGGTCAGCTCCGACGACTTCGAAGACTTCCGCGAAGCCCTGCAAAAGCTGACCCTCAACGACTCGTCGTTGCAGTACACCCCGGAAAGCTCCGACGCCCTGGGCTTCGGCTTCCGTTGCGGCTTCCTCGGCATGCTGCACATGGAGATCATCCAGGAGCGCCTCGAGCGTGAATACGACCTGGACCTGATCACCACCGCGCCGACGGTTATTTTCGAGTTGGCGCTGAAAACCGGTGAAACGATTTACGTCGACAACCCGTCCAAGCTTCCAGACCTGTCTTCCATCGAAGACATGCGCGAACCGATCGTGCGCGCCAATATTCTTGTGCCGCAGGAACACCTGGGCAACGTCATTACCCTGTGTATCGAAAAGCGTGGCGTACAGCACGACATGCTGTTCCTCGGTACCCAGGTGCAAGTGACCTACGATTTGCCGATGAACGAAGTGGTGCTGGACTTCTTCGACCGTCTCAAATCCACCAGTCGCGGCTATGCTTCGCTGGATTACCATTTCGACCGTTACCAATCGGCTAATCTGGTGAAACTGGATGTGCTGATCAACGGCGACAAGGTCGATGCCCTGGCACTCATCGTGCACAAGGACAACGCGCACTACAAAGGTCGCCAGTTGACCGAAAAGATGAAAGAACTGATTCCGCGCCAGATGTTCGACGTCGCGATCCAGGCCGCCATTGGCGGGCAGATCATTGCACGGACCTCCGTCAAGGCACTCAGAAAGAACGTACTGGCCAAATGCTACGGCGGTGACGTAAGCCGTAAGCGCAAGCTGCTTGAGAAGCAAAAGGCCGGTAAAAAACGCATGAAGCAAGTAGGTAACGTGGAAATTCCACAAGAAGCCTTCCTTGCGGTGCTCAGGTTGGATAGTTAGGTCCTATGTCGCTAAATTTCCCGCTGTTGCTGGTCATCGCCGTTGCCGTTTGCGGTCTCTTGGCGTTGCTCGATCTGGTGTTCTTCGCCCCGCGTCGGCGGGCGGCTATCGCGTCCTATCAGGGCAGCGTCAGCCAGCCCGATGGCGTGGTGATCGAGAAACTGAACAAAGAGCCGTTGCTGGTTGAGTACGGCAAGTCGTTCTTCCCGGTGTTGTTCATCGTGCTGGTGCTGCGTTCGTTCCTGGTAGAGCCGTTTCAGATCCCGTCGGGGTCGATGAAACCTACCCTGGACGTCGGCGACTTCATCCTGGTGAACAAGTTTTCCTACGGGATCCGCCTGCCGGTGATCGACAAGAAGGTCATCGAAGTCGGTGACCCGCAGCGCGGCGATGTGATGGTGTTCCGCTACCCGAGCGACCCGAACGTCAACTACATCAAGCGTGTGGTTGGCCTGCCGGGCGATGTGATCCGCTACACCAGCGACAAGCGCCTGTTCATCAATGGTGAGTCGGTGGCCGAGAAACTGATCGGCTCCGAGCCGAACAGTTTGGGCAGCGCCGAGTTGTACCAGGAAAAACTCGGTACGGTAGAGCACGAAATCCGCAAGGAAATGAGCCGCTACCGTGCCCAGCCTGACGGCCAGTGGACAGTGCCGGCCGGGCACTACTTCATGATGGGCGACAACCGCGACAACTCCAATGACAGCCGGTACTGGGATGACCCCAACATTCCCAAGGACCTGCTGGGCATGGTTCCCGACCAGAATATCGTCGGCAAGGCCTTCGCGGTCTGGATGAGCTGGCCGGAACCCAAACTCAGCCACCTGCCGAACTTCTCGCGGGTCGGGCTGATCAAGTAATACAGGCGGCGCTGTGAACACAGCGCCGAATGCTTTTCTGGGGTGGGGACAAATCTGTCCTGCCTCATGCTGTACCAACCAGGATTTGAATTTGAACACTGCGTCAATCGTCGATGGCCGCCGGTGCCACCAAACAGATATGGGTAAACCGTGACCGTTTCTCTAAGTCGTCTCGAGCGTCAGCTCGGCTACACCTTCAAGGATCAGGAATTGATGGTCCTTGCCCTCACACACCGCAGCTTTGCAGGGCGCAACAACGAGCGCCTGGAATTCCTCGGTGATGCCATCCTCAATTTCGTCGCCGGTGAAGCGCTGTTCGAACGCTTCCCCCAAGCCCGTGAAGGCCAGCTTTCGCGCCTGCGCGCACGCCTGGTGAAGGGCGAGACCCTGGCGGTGCTGGCCCGTGGCTTCGGCCTGGGCGAGTACCTGCGCCTGGGGTCCGGTGAGCTGAAGAGCGGCGGTTTCCGCCGTGAGTCGATCCTGGCCGACGCCCTCGAAGCGCTGATCGGTGCCATCTACCTCGATGCAGGCATGGAAGCAGCCAAGGAGCGCGTCACCGCGTGGCTGACCTCCGAGATTGAAAGCCTCACGCTGGTCGACACCAACAAAGACCCCAAGACCCGCCTGCAGGAATTCCTGCAGTCCCGTGGTTGCGAACTGCCACGCTACGAAGTGGTGGATATCCAGGGTGAGCCCCATTGCCGCGTGTTCTTCGTGGAATGTGAAATCACCTTACTGAACGAAAAAAGCCGAGGTCAGGGTGTGAG
Organism: Pseudomonas sp. FH1; assembly: GCF_000510895.2. NCBI lineage: Bacteria > Pseudomonadati > Pseudomonadota > Gammaproteobacteria > Pseudomonadales > Pseudomonadaceae > Pseudomonas > Pseudomonas sp. FH1. The sequence goes on along the minus strand of NZ_AOHM01000126.1, from coordinate 31,284 downwards.
CCGTCGCATTGCCGAACAGGTAGCGGCCGCTGCAGCACTGATTGCCCTGGGCGTGGAGAATGGCCATGACTGATTCAACCGCAACACGCTGTGGCTATGTTGCCATCGTCGGCCGCCCGAACGTGGGCAAGTCCACGCTGCTGAACCACATCCTCGGCCAAAAGCTCGCGATCACCTCGCGCAAGCCGCAGACCACCCGCCACAACATGCTGGGCATCAAGACCGAAGGCACCGTGCAAGCGGTCTACGTCGACACCCCAGGCATGCATAAAGGTGGCGAGAAAGCCCTGAACCGCTACATGAACAAGACCGCTTCGGCGGCGTTGAAAGACGTCGACGTGGTGATCTTCGTGGTTGACCGCACCAAGTGGACCGACGAAGACCAGATGGTCCTGGAACGTGTGCAGTACGTCACCGGCCCGCTGATCGTCGCGTTGAACAAGACCGACCGCATCGAAGACAAAGCCGAATTGATGCCGCACCTGAGCTGGCTGCAGGAACAACTGCCGAACGCGCAGATCATCCCGATCTCCGCCCAGCACGGCCACAATCTGGATGCCTTGGAGCGCGTGATCGCCGAGCACCTGCCGGAAAACGAGCATTTCTTCCCGGAAGATCAGATCACCGACCGCAGCAGCCGTTTCCTCGCCGCCGAACTGGTGCGCGAGAAAATCATGCGCCAGATGGGCGCCGAGCTGCCGTACCAGATCACCGTCGAAATTGAAGAGTTCAAGCAGCAGGGCAAGACCTTGCACATCCATGCGCTGATCCTCGTCGAACGTGACGGCCAGAAGAAAATCATCATTGGCGACAAGGGCGAACGCATCAAGCGTATCGGCACCGAAGCGCGCAAGGACATGGAATTGCTGTTCGACTCCAAGATCATGCTCAACCTGTGGGTGAAGGTGAAGGGTGGTTGGTCCGATGATGAGCGTGCATTGCGCTCCCTGGGCTACGGCGACCTCTAACACACCGCGGAACCTCTGTGTGAGCGGGCTTATGTGGGAGCTGGCTTGCCTGCGATAGCGGTGGTGAATTCACTACAGCTTTCGCGGGCAAGCCCGCTCCCACATTGGTTGGTCGCTGTTCTTAAGTTCTGCGAAGAGACTCCCATGTCCCAATCCCCGCCCCCCAGCCAACTCGCCTACGTCCTGCACAGCCGCGCCTACCGTGAGACCAGCGCCCTGGTAGACTTCCTCACGCCCCAAGGCCGCTTGCGCGCGGTCTTGCGTAGCGCACGGGGCAAGGCGGGCACATTGGCACGGCCATTCGTGGCCCTGGACGTGGAGTTTCGCGGCAAGGGCGAGCTGAAGAACGTCGGTCGCATGGAAAGCGTCGGCACGTCCGCCTGGCTCAATGGCGAGGCGCTGTTCAGTGGTCTCTACCTCAATGAGCTGTTGATCCGCCTGCTTCCTGCCGAAGACCCGCACCCGGCTGTCTTCGATCACTACGCCGCCACCTTGCTGGCCCTGGCCGAAGGGCGCCCTCTGGAACCACTGCTGCGCGCCTTCGAATGGCGCCTGCTCGACGACCTGGGTTACGGTTTCGAACTGGCCAACGACCTGCACGGCGACCCCATCGCGGCCGACGGCATGTACCGTCTGCAGGTCGACGCCGGCCTGGAGCGCGTCTACCTGCTGCAACCGGGCCTGTTCCAGGGCACCGAGCTGCTGGCCATGAGCGAAGCCGACTGGACCGCTCCCGGCGCCTTGTCTGCCGCCAAGCGCCTGATGCGCCAGGCCCTGGCCGTGCACTTGGGCGGACGGCCGCTGGTCAGTCGCGAGTTGTTTCGAAAGCCCTGACAACCCCGTGTATGCTGTGCAGCGTTTCTTTCCCTTTTCAGGAGCGCTTCCGTGACCACCAGCAATCGCATTCTTCTTGGCGTCAACATCGACCACGTCGCTACCCTGCGCCAGGCCCGGGGCACCCGTTACCCTGACCCGGTCAAGGCCGCGCTGGACGCCGAAGAAGCGGGCGCCGACGGCATCACCGTGCACCTGCGCGAAGACCGCCGCCACATCCAGGAGCGTGACGTGCTGGTGCTCAAGGAAGTACTGCAAACCCGCATGAACTTCGAAATGGGCGTCACCGAGGAAATGATGCAGTTCGCCGAGCGCATCCGCCCGGCGCACATTTGCCTGGTGCCGGAAACCCGTCAGGAACTGACCACCGAAGGCGGTCTCGATGTGGCCGGCCAGGAAGCGCGGATCAAGGCCGCCGTGGAGCGCCTGTCGAAGATCGGCAGCGAAGTGTCGCTGTTCATCGACGCTGACGAGCGCCAGATCGAAGCCTCGCGCCGTGTCGGTGCACCGGCCATTGAACTGCACACCGGGCGTTACGCCGATGCCACCACGCCCACCGAAGTGGCCGACGAACTGCAACGTATCATCGACGGCGTGAGCTGCGGCCTCAAGGAAGGCTTGATCGTCAACGCCGGTCACGGCCTGCACTACCACAACGTCGAAGCCGTGGCCGCGATCAAGGGCATCAATGAGTTGAACATCGGCCATGCGCTGGTGGCGCACGCGCTGTTCGTCGGTTTCAAGGGTGCCGTGGCCGAGATGAAAGCCCTGATCCTGGCGGCCACCAAGGCCTGATCCGCCTACTGCGGCAATGCGAAGCCTTACTGTTTAGCCAGGGCAGGTGTATCGTATCTGCCCTTTGCAGGCCCTGGGCCTGCGGCCGATACGTGAGGTTGTTGTGTCCCGATCCTTTTCCCGTCGACAAATCCTGGGTGGTCTTGCAGGCCTGGCCGTAGTAGGCGTCGGTGCCGGTGGCGCCTACCGCTACTGGCTGGGGAAAGTTGCCGAGGCCGAGGCGGGGCATGACTACGAGCTGATCGCCGCGCCCCGGGAGGTGGAACTGGTGCCGGGCCATAAGACCGAAGCCTGGGCGTTCGGTCCGTCAGCGCCGGGCACCGAGTTGCGGGTGCGCCAGGGCGAATGGCTGCGGGTGCGTTTTATCAACCACTTGCCGGTCGCCACCACCATCCATTGGCATGGCATCCGCCTGCCGCTGGAAATGGACGGCGTGCCCTACGTCTCGCAGTTGCCGGTACTGCCCGGTGAGTATTTCGATTACAAATTCCGTGTGCCCGACGCCGGCAGCTACTGGTATCACCCCCACGTGAACAGCAGCGAAGAACTCGGCCGTGGCCTGGTCGGCCCGCTGATCATCGAAGAGCGCGAACCCACCGGTTTCAAACACGAACGCACGCTTAGCCTGAAGAGCTGGCATGTGGACGAAGAGGGCGCTTTCGTGGCCTTCAGCGTTCCTCGTGAGGCGGCACGCGGCGGCACGGCCGGGCGGTTGTCGACGATCAATGGCGTGTCCCAGGCAGTCGTCGATTTGCCCGCCGGACAGATTACTCGCGTGCGTCTGCTCAACCTCGACAACACCCTGACCTATCGCATCAACATTCCGGATGTCGAGGCGCAGATCTACGCGTTGGACGGCAACCCCATCGAGCCGCGCCCGCTGGGCAAGGAATACTGGTTGGGCCCCGGCATGCGCATCTGCCTGGCGATCAAGGCACCGCCGGCCGGCGAAGAGCTGTCGATCCGCAACGGCCCGGTACGCCTGGGTACCTTCCGTTCGGTGGCCAACGCCGATGCGCCGACCGAATGGCCGCCAGCGCTGCCGGCCAACCCGATTGCCGAGCCGGACCTGGCCAATGCGGAGAAACTCAACTTCAATTTCGAGTGGGTCGGCACGGTGTCCGTGGATGACGGGAAACCACCAAGCCTGTGGCAGATCAACGGCAAGGCCTGGGACATCACCGACAAGACCTGTGCCGACCGCCCGATCGCCAAGCTGGAAAAGGGCAAGAGTTACATTTTCGAATTGAAGAACATGACCCAGTACCAACACCCGATTCACCTGCACGGCATGAGCTTCAAGGTGATCGCCTCGAACCGACACAAGGTGATCCCATACTTCACCGACACCTACCTGCTGGGTAAAAACGAGCGCGCCCGCGTAGCGTTGGTAGCGGATAACCCAGGGGTGTGGATGTTCCACTGCCACGTGATCGACCACATGGAAACCGGCCTGATGGCCGCCATCGAGGTGGCGTGATGCGCCAGTTTCGTCCCACTGCGATCATCGACCGCAGCCGCGACCAGGATTTCATGCGCGAAGCCCTGGCCCTGGCTGCCCAAGGCGCGGCATTGGGTGAAGTGCCCGTCGGTGCGGTGCTGGTGCAAGACGGCGAAATCATCGGCCGTGGCTTCAACTGCCCCATCAGTGGCAACGACCCCAGCGCCCACGCCGAAATGGTCGCCATCCGCGCCGCCGCGCAAGCCATCAGCAACTACCGCCTGGTGGGCAGCACGCTGTATGTGACGCTGGAGCCGTGCAGCATGTGCGCGGGGCTGATCGTGCATTCGCGGATTGCGCGCGTGGTGTACGGCGCGCTGGAACCCAAAGCGGGGATCGTGCAAAGCCAGGGGCAGTTTTTTACCCAGGGCTTTCTCAATCATAAGGTGCTGTTTGAAGGGGGGGTGTTGGCCGAGGAATGCGGGACGGTCTTGAGTGAGTTCTTCAAGGCGCGAAGAGCCAAGCCGTCCCTTTGAGATTTATTTGCGGGCGATGATCACCGCCCGCATCGGCGCCGGCAGCCCTTCAATCGTCTTGCTGTGATCGTGCGGATCGAGGAAATCACTCAGCGACTGGTACTTCATCCACTCTGTCCCACGCTGTTCCTCGACCGTGGTCACACTCACATCCACACAGCGCACGTCGCTGAATCCTGCGCGGCGTAGCCACAGCATCAACGCCGGCACTGACGGCAGGAACCATACGTTGCGCATCTGCGCGTAGCGGTCTTCCGGCACCAGCACCTGTTGCTGATCGCCTTCCACCACCAGGGTTTCCAGCACCAATTCACCACCTTTGACCAGGGTGTCCTTCAACGCCAGCAAATGCTCGATGGGCGAACGCCGGTGATAGAACACCCCCATGGAAAACACCGTGTCGAAGCCTTCCAGATTCGCCGGCAGGTCCTCGAACGGGAACGGCAGGTGCCACGCCTTGGGTTCTGACAGGTAACGCTGCACCGCCTGGAACTGACAGAAGAACAACCAGTTCGGGTCCACGCCAATCACGCTGTCGGCCCCGGCGCCGAGCATGCGCCACATGTAGTAACCGTTGCCGCAGCCCACGTCGAGGATGCGCTTGCCCTTCAGGTTCAGGTGCGGTGCCACGCGGGACCACTTCCAGTCCGAGCGCCATTCGGTGTCCACATGCACGCCGAACAGGTTGAATGGACCTTTGCGCCACGGGCTCAGGCCCATCAGCGCGGCATGCATCTGCTCGCGGGTGTCGTCGTCGCAATCGGTATCGAGCGTCAGTCCGTTGAGTAAATCCACTTCGCTGGGCTGGATTTTTGGCAATGCATCCAGCGCACTCTGCCAGCGCTCCAGGTCGCCATGACCCTTTTCCATCTTGCTATCGAGTTGCGCTTGCAGGCCCTGGGCCCACACGGCCAGGGGAGTGCCGACCAGATGGCGGGCGAGGGGAGACAGATCAATCATGGCAAGGCAATCAACGAGGCAAAGTTAAGACACTGGAACCACGGCACGACTGTCGAAAACCCGGCCGCCAGCAGGCGCTCGCGGTGTTCTTCGAGGCTGTCGGGCTTCATGACGTTTTCGATGGCGCTGCGTTTCTGGGCGATTTCCAGTTCGCTGTAGCCGTTGGCGCGTTTGAACGCGATGTGTAGATCGGTGAGCAGCGCGTGTTCTTCGGGATCATTGAAGCGCAGCTTTTCCGAGAGGATCAGCGCGCCACCCGGCAACAGCGACTGGCGGATGCGCGCGAGCAAGGCCAGGCGCTCATCGGGCGCGATGAATTGCAGGGTGAAATTCAGCGCCACCACCGAGGCCGGCTGGAACTGCAGCGCGAGGATATCGCCCTCGATAACCTCGACCGGCAGCAGCTCCTGGAACATCGAGTCTTGGCCATTGAGGTATTCACGGCAACGCTCGACCATCGCGGCCGAGTTATCCACCGCGATCACCCGGCAACCGTCGGTGCGCACGTGGCGGCGCAGGGCCTGGGTCACCGCGCCCAGCGAGGATCCCAGGTCATATAGCACGCTGTTAGGTTGGGCAAACTGCGCGGCGAGGACGCCGAGGTTCTCGACGATGGTCGGGTAACCGGGCACCGAGCGCTTGATCATGTCCGGGAACACCCGCACCACGTCCTCGTTAAAGGCGAAGTCCGGCACCTGGGGCAGGGGCTGGGCGAATAGGCGATCGGGTTCTTTGCTCACGGTTGTTCCGGCGACGATTGGGGAAAGGCCGGCATTTTAGCCAAGTTGGCCCCGGTGTGCGCGGGTTGTCTGATAAACCGTGACGGAGCTGTCGGTACTGGCTTCACCGCCCCGGCGATCTCCGTTACTTTTTGGCGGTAGGGTCCGTGTGAATAGCAAAAGCACCCTCAACCTCAATGATGTTTTTTGGTGGAAAGACGTTTTGTGCAGTGAACTTGAACTGGCCCTCGTAGCGACCAGTTTTATGGTCAAAATCAATACCCACACGACCGGTGCTAGTTAGGTAGTGCGAGGGAGCAGTGTTTCCACCGGCTATGAGTGCGCGAATGTGATCGCCTGGAAAATCATGTTCGCCGTAGGGTATGTGCGCCACCATATCAATCTGGATGATGCGCAGAAGGCTGGCTGAATCCTCATCCACGCCTACGATCCTTGTCAGTCCATTCTCGTGCGTCAGATAAACCGCGTTTGCAACGAAATTCGCTTTACCGTTGATGGATGCGGTCAATGTTCCCTTGGCTTTCTTGAGTGTTCTACGGGTGGCCATGATTGAACCCTTCTGACCCATTCGCCCACATGATTATGCGCGTTGTCCCATGACGTTATCGGCAGACGCCTACTTTACGTAACTGTCAAAACTACCAGTCGTTTAGACGTTTTGATTCTAGGCAGGGCGTAGGAAAGAGGACTTGGTTTTTTCAAGGATTGTCGCTGGGGTGTTCTGTCTGTGTACCGAGTGCAAACGCAGATGCAGTGATACCCCATTGTCCCAGCCAATACGTGGTGATCAGCAAATACGGCGCCGCATCGAACGCCGCCACAAACCGATTGATACCGATCAGCGTGTCAGAAAACACAAACGACGCCGCACCCGCCGCCGCCAGCCATGCCGAACGCTTCGGCACATCGCTGCCCAGCCGGGCCAGTGCGCGCCAGAGCATGGCGCTGATCACCAGCGCGTAAACCACCACCGGAACCAGCAGGTCGCCCAGACCATGGGAGATCAGGATGTTCAACAGGATTGCGCCTACGCCCAGCGCCAATATCAGCGGCAGCAGCGCCAGGCGGCGGCAATCGCTGAAGTAGGCTTTCAGATACGCCAAATGTGCAAACAGGAAGGCACCCAGGCCAAAGATAAACAGGTCGCCCGGCCAGGCGAGCAATACGTCACCCACCAGGGAAAAAATCAGCCCCAGGCTGATCCAGCGTCGATAGTCGGTGGGCGGTGCATCATGCAGCCAACCCAGCAGCGCCAGCACCGGCAGCGGTTTGACCAGCAGGCACAATAATGTGGCATGGGTGGTCAGGCCGTAGATAAAGGTGCCGGCGCCCATCAACGCAAGAATCAGCCATGGCATATCAGTTCACCGTGATGGCGCAGTCAAAGGTTTCGACGGGTTCGGCTTCCGGCTCCCAGGGTTGCTGGGAGGTCAGGCGCAAACGACCCTGGCCGGCTGCGAAAGCCTGGAAACGCCAGGTCGACTGGCCACCGCCACCGATCACACCGGATTCCGAGCTGCTGTAGACCTCCGGGCTCAGTGCGCGCAGCACGCCGCCAGCGGAGTCCTGGATGGCCCAGCGGTAGCCGGTGGTGGGGTTGCTTGGCAGGGTGAGGATAAGGTTTTGTCCGCTTTTGAGCTGGAGCGGGCAGGCGCTCTGGTTATCCACGGTGACGTTTTGCTTCGGTGCACTGGCGCACGCGGCCAGCAGGGCAAGGCTCAAGGGGAGAAGCAGGCGGGCAGCGGTCATGGGGGCTCCGTTGATTCACGACGAAGGGCGAGCATAACCGAAGATGAGACAAGGTGTGACAAGGAGGGATTTGCGCTGTGGCGACTGGCGCCTTCGCGGGCAAGCCCGCTCCCACATTTTGATGGGTGAACACATTCAAAGGTGGGAGCCGGGCTTGCCCGCGATGAGGCCAGGGCGGGTACTACATAATTGTCAGAACAGCACTTTCGCCACATCCGCAAAACGCTTGGCAAAGTGCACCGTCATGCCTTCCTTCAGGTACTCCGGCAGCTCTTCAAAACTGCCGCGATTCGGCTCCGGCAAGATCAGTTCATGGATCTTCTGGCGCCGCGCCGCAATCACCTTTTCGCGTACGCCGCCAATCGGCAGTACGTGCCCGGTCAGCGTCAGCTCGCCGGTCATGGCCACGCCTTTTTTCGGCGGTTGGTTACGCGCCAGCGACAGCAGCGCACTGGCCATGGTCACCCCGGCGCTCGGGCCGTCTTTCGGCGTGGCGCCTTCCGGCACGTGCAAGTGCACGAAGGCTTCGTCGAAAAACTTCGGATCACCACCAAACGACTTCAGGTTCGAGCTGATGTAGCTGTAGGCGATTTCCGCGGACTCCTTCATCACTTCACCCAACTGCCCGGTGAGTTTGAAACCACGATTGAGCGTGTGGATACGCGTCGCCTCGATCGGCAAGGTCGCGCCGCCCATGCTGGTCCAGGCCAGGCCTGTGATCACGCCGGTGCCGGACAGCACTTGCTCGTTGCGGAATACCGGGATGCCCAGGGAGCTTTCCAGGTCCTTGTTGCCGATCTTGATCACCGAATCCGGCTCGTCCAGCAACTTGACCACCGCCTTGCGCACCAGTTTGCCCAGCTGTTTCTCCAACTGACGCACCCCGGCTTCGCGGGCGTAACCGTCGATCAACGCACGCAAGGCGCCATCGCTGATGGTCAGGCTGTTTTTCGACACGCCGGCTTTTTCCAGCTGTTTCGGCCACAGATGGCGCTTGGCGATAGCGACTTTTTCTTCGGTGATATAGCCCGACAGGCGAATCACTTCCATACGGTCCAGCAGTGGGCCGGGGATGGAATCCAGGGTGTTGGCGGTGCACACGAACAGCACTTTGGACAGGTCCAGCCGCAGGTCCAGATAGTGGTCGAGGAATTCGACGTTCTGCTCAGGGTCAAGGGTTTCCAGTAAGGCCGACGCCGGGTCGCCCTGGAAGCTCTGGCCCATCTTGTCGATCTCGTCGAGCATGATCACCGGGTTCATCACTTCCACATCTTTAAGCGCCTGCACCAGCTTGCCCGGCAGGGCGCCGATGTAGGTGCGGCGATGGCCCTTGATCTCGGCCTCGTCGCGCATGCCGCCGACGCTGAAGCGGTAGAAAGGCCGGCCCAGGGATTCAGCGATGGATTTACCCACGCTGGTCTTGCCCACGCCCGGCGGGCCGACCAGCAGCACGATGGAACCGGCGACTTCGCCCTTATAGGCACCCACCGCAAGGAACTCAAGGATGCGGCTCTTGATGTCATCCAGGCCCGCATGGTGTTTATCCAGCACTTTTCGCGCATGTTTCAGGTCGAGTTTGTCCTCGCCAAACACGCCCCACGGCACCGAAGTGGCCCAGTCCAGGTAGTTGCGTGTCACCGCGTATTCCGGTGAACCGGTTTCGAGGATCGACAGTTTGTTCAATTCTTCATCGATGCGTTTTTTCGCCTGGGGCGGCAGCACTTTGCCTTCCAGGCGTTGCTCGAACTGTTCGACGTCCGCGCTGCGGTCGTCCTTGGTCAGGCCCAGTTCCTGCTGGATGACCTTGAGTTGTTCCTTGAGGAAGAACTCGCGCTGGTGCTCGCCGATCTTGCGGTTGACCTCGGCGGACAGTTCTTTTTGCAGGCGCGCGACTTCAACCTCTTTGCGCAGCATCGGCAGCACTTTTTCCATGCGCTTGAGCATGGGCACGCAGTCCAGCACTTCCTGCAACTCGTTACCGGTGGCCGACGTCAGCGCGGCGGCGAAGTCGGTGAGTGGCGACGGGTCGTTGGGGCTGAAGCGGTTGAGGTAGTTCTTCAACTCCTCGCTGTACAGCGGGTTGAGCGGCAGCAGTTCCTTGATCGCATTGATCAGCGCCATGCCGTAGGCCTTGACCTCATCGGTCGGCTCGCTCGGCTGGTGCGGGTATTCGACTTCCACCAGGTACGGTGGGCGGTGGTGCTTGAGCCAGGTCTTGATGCGCACGCGCGTCAGGCCCTGGGCGACGAATTGCAGCTTGCCGTTTTCGCGGCTGGCGTGGTGCACCTTCACCAGGGTGCCGTACAGCGGCAGGCTGGAGGTGTCGAAGTGGCGCGGGTCTTCCGGCGGCGTGTCCATGAAGAACAGGGCCAGGGAGTGGTGGTCGGATTTGCTCACCAACTCCAGGGTTTCGGCCCACGGCTCTTCGTTGACGATCACCGGCAGCACTTGGGCCGGGAAGAAAGGCCGGTTGTGGATCGGAATGATGTAGACCTTGTCCGGCAGGTTTTGCCCAGGCAGGGCCAGGCCGGTATTGGACGAGGCGGATTCAGCGTTTTCGGGGTCGGCGTAGTCGTTGAGGTCGTAATCAGGGAATTCTTGCTGGTCGCTCATGGGGCACCTGCATAAGGAAGTATGCAGGTTAGATGGGGCGGGGTAGCGGTGGTTTCAATGGTCGCGTGAAGTTAGCAACAAATTGCATGAATTCAGCTGATCTTATGCAGATAGCTCGGCAATGGCTGCTCCGGCAGCACTGACAACACTTTCAACCGTTGCAGCATGCGCTGCCGCGCCCGTTGCAGGTGCTCACGCAGGTTCAACGCCGCTGCATCAAATGCACCGTGCAGCAGTAATTCCAGAATCAACCGATGTTCGGCCAGCATGGCCGGATCGGCGCCGATCCCCAGCAAACGGTAGAAAATCCGGCTGATGATCATCGGGCTTTGGCCCTGGCGGATCAACGCCGCGATCTTGCGGTTCTGCAGGCCGGCGAGGCAGCGCTGGTGCAAGTCCTCCTCGATCTGTTCGATGGCCTCCAGGCTGCAATGGGCGCTGTCCTGGGCGTCCAGCACGCGTTGTAACATCGCTTCCAGCATCTCGCGGTCCAGCCCCGGCGCACTTTGGCGCAAAGCTTCGGGCTCCAGGCAGGCGCGCAGTTCGTAGTCTTCGGTGACTTCACGGGCGGTCAGCGGTCCGGCCAGCCATTGGGAGTAGGGCTCTTTTTCCACCAATCCCCGGTCGCGCAAGCGCATCAGCGCTTCACGCACCACCGCGCGGCTGACGCCGTAGTGGTCGGCGGCGGCTTGCTCATCGAGGCGGTAATGGCCGAAGGCAATGCAGGTGGACAACGCCGCGCCGATCTCTTCGACGATGCGCTCGCCCAGTGGCCGCGTATCCACCAACTCATCTTCGCCGTTGAGGCCCAGGTGTGCATGGCTCAAGGGCAAGCGTAGCGGTTCCATGGCCAGGCCGTCGGGGTTGATCAGGTAACCCCGACCGTTGAAGCGGCAGATCAACCCTTCCTCATGCAGCAGGTCCAAGGCCCGACGCACCGGCACACGACTGGTGCCGAACAATTCGGCCAGCGGCGCTTCCAGCAAGACCAGGCCGTGGCGCGCGGTGCCGTTGACGATCGCATCACGCAATACCTGGTGAATCATCGCGTAACGGGAGGCCGAGGCGGACGCTGCTTTCATCGCTTTCTCTGGGGCTTGTAGGACGGTGGCCGGGGATTCTCTCATAAGTTACGCCTGTCACCCTGCGCCACAGCGGTGGCACCTTTGTGGGGCTCGGAATCGGGGAATGTTACTTTTCTGCACCAAAATGTACTTATTAATAAAAGATACATTATTTCATTGAAGGCGCTTTCCTTCTTCCTGGCAAGATTTTTTCCGGCTGATTAAAACCATCTATCCCGTAGTTCTGGGCGAAATCCCCTGATTGCGTAAATGCTCCCGGAGAAAGACTGGCACGAAATCTGCCTTTGTAAAATGTACATTTTATTAATATGTACGTTTTATGAGGGTCACCCTGATGTCAGACGCCACATCAATGGCCGAGGATTTCGCCAGCGGTCGCAGCGATCCGGTGCAAATCCTCGAACAGGCACTCGAAAAGGCAAGTGAGGTCCCGGCGGTGTTTATCAGCCTGACCGCCGAGCGTGCGCGTCGCGAAGCCGAAGCCGCTGCCGCCCGTTGGCGCGCCGGCCAGCCGTTGAGCGTATTCGACGGCGTGCCCCTGGCTTGGAAGGATCTGTTCGACGTGGCCGGCAGCGTCACCACTGCGGGCGCGGCCTACCGCCGCACTGCGCCTGCCGCGTTGCTCGACGCACCAAGCGTAGGTCTGCTGTGCCGCGCCGGGATGGTCAGTGTGGGCAAGACCAACCTCAGCGAACTGGCCTATTCCGGCCTGGGCCTGAACCCGCATTTCGGCACGCCGCACAACCCCCATGGCACTGACCAACCGCGCATTCCTGGCGGTTCGTCGTCCGGTTCAGCCGTGGCCGTCGCCGCTGGCATCGTGCCGATCGCCATGGGCACCGACACCGCCGGTTCGATCCGCATTCCCTCTGCCTTCAACGGCCTGGTGGGGTACCGCAGTAGCAGCCGACGCTACAGCCGCGACGGCGTGTTCCCGTTGGCCCATACCCTCGATAGCCTGGGCCCGCTGACTCGCAGTGTGCGTGATGCCCTGGCCATTGACGATCTGCTGCATGGCCGCACTCAAACCCACACCGCCCGCAGCCTCAAGGGTCAGCGTTTTGTGCTGGCGCAACAGGATGTTGAACCCGCTGTGCGCAACAACCTGCTGCGCGCCGTGGAGCAACTCAAGGCCCACGGCGCACTGATCGAAGAGCGCGAATGCCCGACCTTCCAGGCCACCCTCGACCTGATCAAACACCACGGCTGGCTCGGTTCCTTCGAAGCCTTCGCCCTGCACGAAGCCTTGCTCGACAGCCCTGACGCCGAACAACTCGACCCGCGTGTACGCCGCCGCCTCGAAGCCGCGCGCACGCTGCCGGCCAGCCAACTGCTGCATCTGGTCGATGCCCGCCGCCGCCTGCAACAGCAACTGGTCGACGACCTCGACGGCGCCATCCTCATCATCCCCACCGTCGCCCACGTCGCACCCGCATTGGCACCGCTGGAAGCCGACGACGACCTGTTTGTGAACACCAACCTCGCCACCCTGCGCCTGACCATGCCCGGCAGTTTGCTCGACATGCCTGGCGTGAACCTGCCCAGCGGCCGCGATGCCCAGGGCCTGCCCACCGGGCTGCTGCTCAGCGCCCCGACGGGGGAAGACGCTCGCCTGCTGCGCGCAGCGTTGTCCGTCGAATCCGTACTCAACGTTTAAGGAGACACATCATGGCTAAAGACATTCTCTGTGCATTCGGCGTCGACGTTGACGCCGTCGCCGGCTGGCTCGGTTCCTACGGCGGCGAAGATTCGCCGGACGACATCTCCCGTGGCCTGTTCGCCGGTGAAATCGGCGCGCCACGCCTGCTCAAACTGTTCGAGCGCTACGGCCTGCGCACCACTTGGTTTATCCCTGGCCACTCGATGGAAACCTTCCCCGAGCAAATGAAAGCCGTGGCCGACGCCGGTCACGAAATCGGTGTGCACGGCTACAGCCACGAAAACCCCATCGCCATGACCGCCGAGCAGGAAGAAATCGTCCTGGATAAATCCATCGAGCTGATCACCCAGGTCACCGGCAAACGCCCGACGGGTTACGTGGCGCCGTGGTGGGAATTCAGCAAGGTCACCAACGAACTGCTGCTGAAAAAAGGCATCAAGTACGACCACAGCCTGATGCACAACGACTTCCACCCCTACTACGTGCGCAAGGGCGACAGCTGGACCAAGATCGACTACAGCCAGCACCCCGACACCTGGATGAAACCCCTGGTGCGCGGCGAAGAAACCGACCTGGTGGAGATCCCGGCCAACTGGTACCTGGACGACCTGCCGCCGATGATGTTCATCAAAAATGCCCCCAACAGCCACGGCTTCGTCAACCCGCGTCACCTGGAAGAAATGTGGCGCGACCAGTTCGACTGGGTCTACCGCGAACACGAACACGCGGTGTTCACCATGACCATCCACCCCGACGTATCCGGCCGCCCACAAGTGCTGCTGATGCTGGAGCGCCTGATCGAACACATCCAGAGCCATGCCGGCGTGCGCTTCGTCACCTTTGACGAAATCGCCGACGACTTCATCCGCCGCCAACCCCGTACCTGACCCCTTATTCCTGAGGCGCGACCCATGTCCATCTACAACAAGCTTGACCTGACTGGCTGGAAACCCCGGCAATTGACGTCCAAGGAGGTGCGTTTCGCCACCTGGATCGCGTTTTTCGCCTGGGTGTTTGCGGTGTATGACTTCATCCTGTTCGGCACCTTGTTGCCGGAGATCGGTCGGCATTTTGGCTGGGGTGAAGTGGAGCAAGCGGAAATCGCGACGTGGGTGGCGGTGGGCACGGCGGTGGTCGCGTTTGCCATCGGCCCGGTGGTGGACAAATTGGGGCGGCGCACCGGGATTATCTTCACGGTGGCCGGCTCTGCGCTGTGCTCGGCGCTGACGGCGATTGGCGGGGCGTGGGGTAAGTCGCCGCTGATCTTGATCCGTTCCTTGGGCGGTTTGGGGTATGCCGAGGAAACCGTCAACGCCACGTATTTGAGTGAATTGTACGGCGCCTCTGAGGATCCGCGCCTGACCAAGCGCCGGGGTTTTATCTACAGCCTGGTGCAGGGCGGCTGGCCGGTGGGTGCTTTGATTGCCGCCGGTTTGACCGCGCTGTTGCTGCCGGTCATTGGCTGGCAGGGCTGCTTCATCTTCGCCGCGATCCCGGCCATCGTCATCGCGATCATGGCGCGCAAGCTCAAGGAGAGCCCGCAGTTCCAGATCCACCAGCGCATCAGCCAATTGCGTAAAAGCGGCGCCGTCACAGAAGCGCAAAACGTCGCCATGACCTACGGCGTGGATTACGACGAACACAGCAAGGCGGGCCTTAAAGCCGCGTTCCGTGGCCCGGCGCGTCGCGCCACCTTAGTGATTGGCGCGGCACTGTTGCTCAACTGGGCGGCGATCCAGGTGTTCAGCGTGCTCGGTACCTCGGTGATCATCAGCGTGCACCACATCTCGTTCGAGAACTCGCTGATCATCCTGGTGCTGTCGAACCTGGTCGGCTATTGCGGTTACCTCAGCCACGGCTGGATGGGCGACAAGATCGGCCGTCGCAACGTGATCGGCCTGGGCTGGATGCTCGGCGGCCTGTCGTTTGCCGGGATGCTGTTTGGCCCAAGCAATATGCCGATGGTGGTCGGGCTGTACAGCCTGGGCCTGTTCTTCCTGATCGGGCCGTACTCGGCGGCGCTGTTCTTTATCAGCGAGAGTTTCCCCACCAGCATCCGCGCCACCGGTGGCGCAATCATCCATGCCATGGGCCCGATTGGTGCGGTAGTCGCAGGTTTTGGCGCGACCCAGGTGTTGTCCGCTGGCAGCGACTGGCAGACCGCTGCGCTGTGGTTCGGTGCGCTGCCGTGCTTCCTGTCTGGCGCCTTGATGTTTGCCGCACGTCATGTGCGTCCGGAAACCGTTCAGTAAGGAGTGTTCGATGAGCCGTAAAGTTGCCTTGATTACCGGTGCCGCCAGCGGCATCGGCCAAGCCCTCGCCGTGGCTTATGCCCGTAATGGCGTAGCGGTGGTCGGCGGGTATTACCCGGCCGATCCCCATGACCCGCAGACCACCGTCAGCCTGGTGGACGAGGCGGGCGGGGAGTGCCTGATGCTGCCGTTGGACGTGGGTGACACCGCTTCGGTCGATGCACTGGCCGCGCAAGCCATCCAGCATTTCGGCCGACTCGATTACGCCGTGGCCAACGCCGGCCTGCTGCGCCGCGCACCCTTGCTGGAGATGACCGACGCGTTGTGGGACGAAATGCTCAATGTCGACCTCACGGGGGTGATGCGCACCTTCCGCGCGGCAACTCGACATATGCATGCAGGCGGCGCGCTGGTGGCGATTTCGTCGATTGCCGGCGGCGTGTATGGCTGGCAGGAACACAGCCACTACGCGGCGGCCAAGGCTGGCGTGCCGGGGCTGTGCCGGTCGCTGGCGGTGGAATTGGCGGCCAAGGGCATTCGTTGCAATGCGGTGATTCCTGGGTTGATCGAGACGCCGCAGTCGCTGGATGCAAAGAACTCGCTGGGGCCGGAAGGCTTGGCCAAAGCGGCGCACGCGATTCCGTTGGGCCGGGTAGGGCGGGCGGATGAAGTGGCGTCGCTGGTGCAGTTTTTGACCAGTGACGCGTCGAGCTATCTGACCGGGCAAAGCATTGTCATCGACGGTGGCCTTACCGTGCGCTGGCCGGACTGATTGAGGAATGAACATGAGACAACTGGAAAACCGCCGCGCGGTGATCACCGGCGCTGGCAGCGGCATCGGTGCCGCCATCGCCCGTGCCTACGCCGCTGAAGGCGCGCGCCTGGTGCTGGCCGACCGCAACGCTGCCAGCCTCGCGGAAACGGCGATCACCTGCCGCAACCTCGGCGCCGAGGTGTTCGAATGCCTGGCCGATGTCGGCACTGTCGAAGGTGCCCAGGCGAGCGTTGACCGTTGCGTCGAACACTTCGGCGGCATCGATATCCTGGTCAACAACGCCGGTATGCTCACCCAGGCGCGCTGCGTCGACCTGTCCATCGAGATGTGGAACGACATGCTGCGCGTCGACCTCACCAGCGTGTTCGTCGCCAGCCAGCGCGCCTTGCCGCATATGCTCGCGCAGCGTTGGGGACGGATCATCAACGTCGCCTCGCAACTGGGCATCAAGGGCGGCGCCGAGCTGACCCATTACGCGGCGGCCAAGGCCGGGGTGATCGGCTTCACCAAGTCCCTGGCCCTGGAAGTGGCCAAGGACAATGTGTTGGTCAACGCCATCGCGCCCGGCCCGATCGAGACGCCGTTGGTGGGCGGTATCAGCGACGACTGGAAACGTGCCAAGGCCAAGGAACTGCCCCTGGGGCGCTTCGGCCTGGCGGATGAAGTGGCGCCCACGGCGGTGCTGCTGGTCAGCGAGCCCGGTGGCAACCTGTTCGTCGGTCAGACCCTGGGTCCGAACTCCGGCGATGTCATGCCATGAGTGAGGTATAGCCATGTGTGGACTCTGCGGCTTGCTCGGCGAAGACTTGCACTGGAGCGATCCTTTGGGCGACGAACTGCCCCGACGCCGCGAACGCCTGCGCCGAATCGCCGCCATCAATCAGGTGCTGGCGGTGTTCCGGCTTAAGGTCGAAGATTTCCAGGGGGCGTCGTATCTGCTGCTGGGCGCTACCGGCAAGCAGGAATTGGCTAGCGGTCTGGATCAACTCTGGCAGGCGGCTGAGACGATGCTCGGCCGTTCGCTGGATCCCCTTGACCCACGCTTGCTGGATCATCTGGAGTCATCCGTATGAGCATCGCCCTTAATGTCATCACCGGCTTCCTCGGCAGCGGCAAGACCACCTTGCTCAAGCGTCTGCTGCAAGGCGAGAGCCTGGGCGACACGGCGCTGCTGATCAACGAATTCGGCGATGTCGGCATCGACCATCTGCTGGTGGAAGAAGTCGCGCCGGACACCGTACTGCTGCCCAGCGGCTGCGTGTGTTGTTCGATCCGAGGCGAGCTGAAGGACGCGCTGCTCGGCCTGCTGCAACGCCGCGAGCGTGGTGAAATCCCGGCGTTCAAGCGCGTCATTCTGGAGACCACCGGCCTGGCCGACCCGGCGCCGATTCTTGCCACCCTGAACAACGACGTGCAACTGCGCGGGCGTTTCCATATTGGCTTGGTGATCACCCTGGTCGATGCCAGCCACGCCGACCTGCAAGAACGCCTGCACCCGGAATGGCTGGCGCAGGTGGCGGCGGCGGATCGCCTGCTGTTGAGCAAGACCGACCTGGCCGGCGATTGCACGGCGTTATGCGCTCACTTGCAGGCGCTGAATGCCGGTACGCCGATCCTCGATACCCACGACATCCACAGCGGCGATCAACTGTTGCTCGGCGAAGGCCTGCGCAGCGCCGAACCCGCCGTGGAAGTCAGTCGCTGGCAACTGCATCGCACCACCACCGCTACCCACGGCGCCGCCCAAGTGTGCAGCCTGACCTTCGACCAGCCGCTGGACTGGGTGGGTTTCGGGGTGTGGTTGTCGATGCTGTTAAGATGCCACGGCGAACGAATCCTTCGTGTCAAAGGGCTGCTCAACGTGAACGCCAGTAACGCTCCCATCGTCATTCATGGTGTGCAGCATTGCCTGCATGCGCCGGTTCATTTGTCTGCATGGCCGGGCACCGATCGGCAGTCGCGTCTGGTGTTTATCCTGCGTGGCCTAGACCCCGAACTGTTGCGACGCTCCTTCAACGTGTTCTCGCGGCGGTTCGCGGCATGATCACTCTGCGCGTCCTCGGCACCTCCGTCACCCTGCTTGAATGCCTGCGCGTCCGTGCGGAACAGGAACTGGGTATTCGCCTGGTCTACCAAGTGCACGATGTCGAGCAGGCCCAGCGCATCGCGGTGATGCAACCCGAGAGCTACGACCTCTACGACCAATGGTTCCACAACGTCGACTTCGTGTGGCCGGCTCGGGCCATCCAGCCTATCGACACCCGGCGCATTGCGCTGTGGCACGAGATTAATGACCTGCCCAAGCGTGGGCGCCTATCACCGGATGACCGACTGGGCAGCGGCAGCGTGCCCAGCGAACGGTTGTTCGTGCAGCACGACGGCAGCCTCGGCAGCACGGTCACCGAGCGCATCAGCATGTTGCCCCTGACCCACAACGCCGATAGTTTCGCCTACCGCCCCGAACGCTTGCCCGAAGGCTTTTGCCACGGTAATGAAAGCTGGGGCTGGCTGCTCGATCCTGCTTGGCGTGCACGCACGGCTTTGCAAAGTGATGCCGCCATCGGCGCGCTGGATGCTGCATTGGCGGTGCAGGGTGCGGGGCTGGCCAGTTTCAGGGACATCGGCAATATGAGCATCGAGGAGATCGACGTGCTCGCCGATATCCTGGTGCGCAAGCAGAGGGAGGGGCACTTTGCGGCGTTCTGGTCTGATGATGAAGAGGCGGCGCAATTGATGCTCAGCCCGAGTATCGATATCCAGAGCCTGTGGTCGCCGACCTTGATGCGCCTTCATCGCGCGGGTGTGAAATACCGCTTGGCGGTGCCGCGTGAAGGCTATCGCGCGTGGTTTGGTGGGTTGTCGTTGTCGCGACATGCGAAGGGGCCGGTGTTGGATGCGGCTTATGCGTATTTGAATTGGTGGTTGTCGGGGTGGCCTGGGGCGGTGATGGCGCGCCAGGGGTATTACATTGGCAATCCGGCGCGGAGTCGGGATCACTTGAGCAGTGCGGAGTGGGATTACTGGTATGCCGGCAAGCCTGCTCGGGAGGAGTTGCTCGGGAGTGATGGGTTGCCGTTGATTGATGTGGGTGAGGTGCGGGATGGGGGGTCTTATGAGGCGCGTATGGGGCACATTGCGGTGTGGAATTCGGTGATGGATGAGCATAATTATCTGGTGCGCAGGTGGGGGGATTTTATGCGGGCTCGGTGTGTTTGATTGATTGAGTACATATCCGTTTCTTCGGTAACGGCGGATATTGGTTCCGCTCTTACAGCGGGTCACTTTTGGAAAAGAGCCCGGAATGCCGGCCCAGCCAAAAGTAACCAAAAGGGCTCTTGCCCCAACACTCGGCACCTCGCCTAGGCTCGGTGTGCCCGTAATCCGACAGGGATTTGGGGGGCCGCCGCCACGCGCCATCCATGGCGCGGGGCGGCTAAACCGGCATCCCTGCCGGTTTACCCCCCAAATCCCTGCCGAATTCCGGCCAGCGTGTTTGACGGGGCGCCTAAGATCAAAATCAAGATCTAAAGCAAAGCCAGAGCCAGAGCAGAGTGATATCTACCTGATATAGGAGATCTAAATTGTGGGAGCGGGCTTGCTCGCGAAAGCGGTGGATCAGTCAAAGATGTAATAGCTGACACCCCGCCTTCGCGAGCAAGCCCGCTCCCACATTTGGACCGAGACCGGCTTCCAGAAACCGGTCGGCTACCAGGCCGCCGCGCTTTCGCTTTTGATTTTGATCTTAGGCGCCCCGTCAAACACGCTGGCCGAACGCAGGCTTGAATCCGTGGGTAACCCGGCAGGACGCCGGGTTAGCCGCGCTGGGCCAAGGATGGCCCATCGCGGCGGCCCACGCTCCAAAGCCGGAGTGAGGGCACACCGAGCCTAAGCGAGGTGCCGAGTGTTGGGGCAAGAGCGTTTTGGTTACTTTGCCGCTTTTGCAAAGTGACCCGCCGTAAGGGCGGAACCCATATCAGCCGTTACCCAAATAACGGATATGTACTCAACTCAATCCCCCTCCCAGCCAACCCATTGTCGCCAAAAAACCGCCACCAAACTCCCCGCTTTTATTGGGTGCACTTAACCCAAGTCCCAGCTAATCTCCTAAGACCTAATATTCAATCCAAATGGATATTTTTTTGACGCCAGGTCAGCAGTCGCAAGGAATGCACATGACAAAGGGACGTAATGGCAGAGAGAGGCGAACGCTGCCAGAGGGCACTGCAATGAGGTGGCGCCACACGTTCCAAACCCGCATCGCCGGGGTGCTGGCGCTGTTATTGCTGGTGGTGGTCGGCGCCACCTATTTCGCCGTCAAGACCGCCACCACCCGCGCCGTGGAAAACCAGGCGCAAGTCCAGTTGCAAACCGGCAGCCAAGTGTTCGAGCGCCTGATCGACCTGCGCGGTCGGCGCCTGCAATACGGGCTCGACTGGCTGACCGTCGACCTCCCGTTCAAACAAGCTGTGGCCGAAGGCAAGACTGTGCCGATTCTGGCTGCATTGCGTCGCCACGGCACGGGCATCCGTTCCAGCGAGGTCTTCGTACTGGACCTGGACGGCAAGGTCATGGTCAGCACCTTGCCCATCCTCACGCGCGGCCAGCTTTTCCCCTATGACAACGCCCTGCGCCATGCCCGGCGCACGGGCCTGCAGATGCTGATCGTGGCCTTGGACGGACGGCCGTATCTGTTGGTGCAGGATGAAGTGCTCGACGAGTTGCCCATCGCACGCATCGTCATGGGCTTTCCCATGGACAAGCTGTTCGCCAATGAGCTGCGTTCCATGAGCAATCTGGAGGTGTCGTTCCTCAGCGTGCAAAACGGCATCCCCGGCCCGCTGTACAGCACGCAGCCGGATGCTTACCAGGCCGCCACTCTCAGCCTGTTGCGCGAGGGGCATGTCGACCCCGAGCCGAAAATCCACTTGTTCTATGGCCAGCGGGTACTCAGCCAGGTGCTGCCGCTGGCCAACACCGACGATGGCGATGAAGTGCGCGTGCTGCTGCAAAGCCCACTCGACCATGCCCTGGAATCCTTTGCGCCGCTGGACCGGCAGTTCCTCGGGATTGCCCTGGCAGTGCTGCTGGTGTCGTTGGCCGGCGCGCTGTTTCTGGCGCGACGGGTATCGCGCCCGCTCAATGCCCTGGTGCAGGCGGCCGAGCGTATCGGTGCCGGTGATTACCGCACACCGGTGCGAGTACGCAGTCACGATGAATTCGGCTTGCTGGCCCGCGCCTTCAATGCCATGCAAAGCGGCATTGCCGTGCGT
This sequence comes from Pseudomonas sp. FH1, assembly GCF_000510895.2. Taxonomy (NCBI): domain Bacteria; kingdom Pseudomonadati; phylum Pseudomonadota; class Gammaproteobacteria; order Pseudomonadales; family Pseudomonadaceae; genus Pseudomonas; species Pseudomonas sp. FH1. The sequence continues at coordinate 9,606 of NZ_AOHM01000126.1, read as the reverse complement.
GAGCGGCAGTTGGCGCATAACGCCCTGCACGATCCATTGACCGGTTTGCCCAACCGCGCCCTGGCCATGGAGCGCCTGGGCAGTGCGATCAGTGCGCGACGGCCGGTGGTGTTGCTGTACGTCGGCATCGAAAATTACCGGGTGATCAACGAAGGTTTCGGCCCTGAAGGCGTTGAAGAGATGCTGCGCGAAGCCAGTCGCTGCCTGTCCATGAGCCTGTTGGCCAGCGATACGGCGGCGCGTATCGCTGGCAGTGAGTTCCTGCTGCTACTGGAAAACACTGAGGTTGATCGCGCCGTGGCCCGCGCCGACCGTCTCTACGCGCTGCTCACCGAGCCGCAGCGCATCGGCCATGACGAGCTGCGCCACGAAGTGAGCATCGGCATCGCCGCCTACCCGGCCGACGGCCAGCAAGTGGAAGAGTTGATCAGCCGCGCCGCCATCGCCCGGCATGACGCGGCCAGCCTGCCGGGGCATTTGCAGATCTACCAGCAGGACCGCGACCTGGCCCACCAACGTCAGATCACCCTGATTCGTGACCTGCGTCGAGCGGCCATCGAGGGTGAGTTGTTCCTGTGTTACCAGCCCAAACTCGACCTCAAGCATGGCCACGTACGCCAGGCCGAAGCCTTGTTGCGCTGGCAGCACCCGACCCTCGGCCAGGTGTCTCCGGCAGAGTTCATCCCCTTGGCCGAACGCACCGGCAGCATGGGCAGCCTGACCCTGTGGGTGATTGAAGAAGCCATCCGCCAGATCGCCGAGTGGTCGCAGCGCGGCATGCTGATCCAGCTGTCGGTGAATATCTCGGTGGATGATTTGGCTGATGATGACCTGGCGATTCGTGTCACTGCGCTGTTGATGCAATATCAGGTGGACGCCGAGCAACTGATTTTCGAGATCACCGAAAGCGCGATCATGCACAACCCACAACAGGCCCTCAGTGTGTTGGAGCAGTTGCGCGGCTGCGGCATCAGTTTGTCGGTGGATGACTTCGGCACCGGCTATTCATCGCTCGCGCAATTGCAGCGCCTGCCGGTGCAGGAGTTGAAGATCGACCAATCCTTCATACGCAACCTCGACAGCACCAGTGGCGACGGGGTGATCGTGCGCTCCACCATCGAGATGAGCCATAACCTTGGGCTCAAGGTCGTCGCCGAGGGCGTGGAATTCGCCCCCAGCCTGAAGCTGCTCAAACAGTGGAATTGCGACACTGCCCAGGGCTACCTGATCAGTCGGCCCTTGAATGCCATGGCGTTCGAGATGTGGATGCGTCGCGAACGGGTGCCGATCTAGATAAGCCCTTCCCATCGACTACAGATTTTCAAGACGGGGTCGATAACCTCTACAGAGCCTGACCGGTTGCATAGGTTTTTGCCGACCGGCGGTCATGTATTGATGCATGTCCAGTGATGGCAATTGGCCTTATTTGCGTCATCATGCTCGCAGTTCAATGCTGTTGTGCCAAGGCTGGCCGCTCTTTTAGCCCTTTTCTGCGGATCGACCATGGCTCGGACTTTCTCTCTGTTATCCCTTGCTGCGCTGTTGCTGGCGGCGGCCGGCCTTGTGCCTGCGGCGACACTTGAGGTGTTGGCTTACCAGGCCGATGGCCGCCCGGTGACCGATGCGGTGGTGACCGTGCGGGGCCCGGTTGGTGCGCCCGAGGGTGTGCTCAAGGCGGATATGGACCAGCGCGGCCAACGCTTCGCGCCCCATGTGTTGGCGGTGCATACCGGCACGCAGGTGCGCTTCCCCAATAGCGACAATATTCGTCATCAGGTCTATTCGTTTTCCACCGCCAAGCGCTTTGAGCTGCGGCTATACGAGGGCACGCCATCCGACCCGCTGCTGTTCGACAAGCCCGGGGTCGTGGTGTTGGGCTGCAATATCCATGATTGGATGCTCGGCTATATCTACGTGACCGATGATCCACGCTTCGGTGTCAGCGATGCCGAGGGACGCGTGCGCCTGGAGCAACTGCCGGCCGGTGACTACCACCTGACCCTGTGGCACCCGCAGTTGGCGGGTATGCAACCGCTGGACGGCGGTACCTTGAAAATCCCCGCTGCGGGCCTGAGCCATCGGGTTTCAATGAGCCTGGAGCCTGCGTCCGCGGATCTGCCGCCGACGCCCAGCGCCTTTGGTGATGCCTTCAATCGAGCCGTCCGTGAAACTGCGCAGTAGTTTCCAGGCGCGTGTCGCCAGTGTGCTGATCCTGCTGTCGCTGGTGGTGATCGGCGCGCTGTACTTCAGCGTCAAGGTGGCGACCCGCTCGGCGGTACACGGCCAGGCCCTGTCCCAGTTGGAAGTGGGCACGCGGGTGTTCGAGCGCTTGCTCGATGTTCGTGGTCGGCGCCTGGCTGACGGCGTTCAGCTGTTGGCCGCCGACTTCGGTTTTCGCGATGCGGTCGCCAGTGGAGATTCGGCGACGATGCGCTCGGTGCTGCTCAACCACGGCAAGCGCATCAACGCCAGCGACATGATCCTGCTGGGCATGGACGGCAAAGTCCTGGCCAGCACCCTGGAGGAAGTCCCGGAGGGCTCGACCTTTCGTTACGACCAGGCCTTGCGCGAAGCACGACGCAATCGCCAGGCGATGTTGATGGTGCCGTTGCAAGGCGAGCCGCATCTGTTGGTGGAGGCTTCGGTGCTGGCGCCATTGCCGATTGCGCGGGTGGTGATGGGTTTCAGCATGGACGCAGCGTTTGCCGATGAGCTGCGTTCGTTGAGCAACCTGGAAGTCTCGTTCCTGGCGATTGACCATGACCGCCCTGGCGAGTTGGTCAGCACCCAGCCACAGGTGCTGCGCGAGAGCATCAGCGTATTGATGCAAGGCGACTCGACGCGCCGTGGCGTGTCGACCACCGATCATCTTGAACACAGCTTTCTCAGCCAGTCGTTGGTCCTGGCCAGCGATGAAAACGGCAAAGTCCTGGCCTTGCTGCAAAGTCCGCTGGACGCGGCGATGCAGGCGTTTGTGCCGCTGGATGAAAAGATCCTCGGGATAGCCTTGGTCGCGCTGATAGCGTCTCTGGTCGGTGCCTTGCTGCTGGCCCGTACGGTGTCGCGCCCGGTGCAGGCGCTGGCGCTGGCGGCCGAGCGAATCCGCAGCGGCGACTACCAGACCCCGGTCGTGCTGGCGCGCAGTGATGAACTGGGGCGCCTGGCGCTGGCGGTCAACACCATGCAAAGCGGGATTGCCGAGCGTGAACAACAGCTGGCGCACAACGCCCTGCATGATCGTCTCACCGGCCTGCCAAATCGTGCGCTGGCGATGGAGCGCCTGGGCAGTGCGATTGCCCTGCAACGACCGATGGCGCTGATTTACCTGGGCATCGACAACCTGCGCGCCGCCAGCGAAGCCGCCGGCCCCGAAGCCGTGGACCAATTGCTGTTGACGGTGAGCCAGCGCCTGCAGGCGGCGCTGCGCCCCGGCGACACCTTGGCACACCTGATCGCCGATGAGTTCCTGCTGCTGCTGGAAGGCGCGGGCAGTGACGAGGCGGTGGGCATGGCTGACAAACTTCAGCAACTGTTGCTGCGTCCCCAGCGCATCAATGGCCATGACCTGGCGTTGGATTGCCGCCTGGGCATCGCGGCCTACCCGGCCGATGGCGAAAGTCCCCAAACCTTGCTGGAACGCGCGGCCATCGCCATGAAAGACGCCGCGCAAATGCCGGGGCGCTTGCAGATCTACGAGCAGGGCCGCGACTTGGCACACCGCCGCCAGATCACTCTGATCCGCGACCTGCGCCACGCGCCTAACCAGGGCCAACTGCTGCTGCACTACCAGCCCAAACTGGATATTCGCCAGGGCCACGTGCGCCAGGCCGAAGCCCTGTTGCGCTGGCAACACCCGCAATTTGGCATGGTCTCGCCCGCGGAATTCATCCCCTTGGCCGAACGCTCGGGCAGCATCCAGTTGCTGACCCAATGGGTGATCGAAGAGGGCATTCGCCAGTTGTGCGAATGGAACCGGCGTGGCCTGTCGCTACAGTTGTCGCTGAACATCTCGGCCGACGATCTGCTCGGCGATGAACTGGCCCACCGCGTGTCGGCGTTGTTGCGTCGCTACGGCTTGCCAGCGGAACAGCTGTTGTTCGAAATCACTGAAAGCGCGGTGATGCGCGAGCCGGAAAAAGCCCTCAAGGTACTCAACTTGCTGCGCGACTGCGGTATCGGCCTGTCGGTGGACGACTTCGGCACCGGTTATTCGTCATTGGCCCACCTCAAGCGCTTGCCGGTGCAAGAGTTGAAGATCGACCAATCCTTTGTGCGCAACCTCGATGAAACCAGTGAAGACGCGGTGATCGTGCGCTCCACCATCGAGATGAGCCACAACCTGGGCCTCAAGGTGGTCGCCGAGGGCGTTGAGTACGCCCACAGCCTGCGCTTGCTGGAGCGTTGGCAGTGCGACACGGCCCAGGGTTACCTGATCAGTCGGCCTTTGAGTGCCGACGCCTTCGAAGCCTGGGTGGCCTTGCCCCTCAGTGCGCAAACTTCCCTGGTTCATTGAGTGGCATGACGGTGCGTGTTTCTTTTCTGATCGGTTGCCTTGGTGTACTGACCCTGCAAACGGCGTGGGCCGATAACGGCCGTCTGATTGCCACGGGTGGCGCCAGCAGCATTGAAGGTACGGCGGGCGGCGGGATCACGCCGTGGGCGGTGCTGGCCGGTTATGGCGAACAGCACGAGTGGGGTGCCACGGCGTTCGCCACCACGGTCAACCTGCCGGACTATCGGCTGGACGTGGCCGGGTTGGCGCTGGCGTATGACAACCGCGTCGAAGTGTCTTTCGCCCGCCAGCGTTTCGACCTCGGCACGCTGGTGCACACGCTCAATCTGCCCGAAGACAACCTCGGCCAGGACGTGCTGGGCCTCAAGGTGCGACTGTTTGGCGACGTGATCTACGACGATTTGCCCCAAGTGTCCCTGGGCTTGGAATACAAGCACCAGACCAACTTCGACATCCCGAAGTTGGTGGGCGCCAAGCGTGACAGCGACGTCGAAGGCTACCTCGCCGCCAGTCGCTTGTTCATGGGCGCCGCGTTTGGCTACAACGTGCTGGTCAACGGCAGCCTGCGCTACAGCCGGGCGAATGAAATCGGTTTGCTTGGCTTTGGCGGCGACCGCCGCGACAGCCGCAGCCTGCTCAAGGAAGGCTCGCTGGCGCTGCTGCTCAACCCGCGCTGGGCGGTGGGCGTGGAGTACCGCGAGAAGCCCGACAACCTGTCGTTTGCCGGCGAAAGTGACTGGGCGGATGTGTTCGTCGGCTACTTTCCCAACAAGCATGTGTCGTTTGTATTGGCCTACGCACGCCTCGGCGAAATCGCCACGCTGGCTAATCAGAACGGCACTTATCTGTCTGTGCAGGGGAGTTTCTGATGCGCTGGTTACCGCTGGTTCTCGTCGTGTGCCTCAGCGCCTGCGCGCAACAACCACCGAAGGATGACAGCCTGTACCGCGACCTTGGCGCCATGCCCGGCATCACGCGGATTGTCGAAGGTCTGCTGCTGAACATCGCCCGGGATGAACGCATCGTCGAGCGGTTTCGTCGCATTGATATCCAGCGTTTGCGCAACAAGTTGATCGAACAGTTTTGTGTGGAGGCGGGCGGGCCGTGCACCTATACCGGGGATAGCATGGCGGAGAGTCATAAGGGGCAAAATGTGAGCCGCAGTGATTTTAATGCGTTGGTGGAGGATTTGATCAAGGCGATGGATCAGGAAGGCATCTCGGTGCCGGTACAGAACCGCCTGATTGCGCGGTTGGCGGTGATGCGCGGCGAAGTGATCGAACACTGACGGCTGATCGTTCCCACGCTCCGCGTGGGAACGCAGCCCCGGACGCTCCGCGTCCCGAAGCGTGACGCGGAGCGTCACAAGTGGCATTCCCACGCAGAGCGTGGGAACGATCAAATCAAGGCAATGGATCAAGAGGGCATCGCGGTGCCGGTACAGAACCGCCTGATTGCGCGGTTGGCGCTGATGCGCGGCGAAGTGATCGAACACTGACGGCTGATCGTTCCCACGCTCCGCGTGGGAATGCAGCCCCGGACGCTCCGCGTCCCGAAGCGTGACGCGGAGCGTCATAAGCGGCATTCCCACGCAGAGCGTGGGAACGATCAATGGGGGCGATCAAACACTGACCCCCCCCCCGGACGATGATGTTCAAATGTGGGAGCAGGCAAGTCAGTTTCCACATTTGACCTGTGTTGTATATGAAAAATACGGCTTATTTGAAGCCTGTTACTTGGTTCATATCGTAAGTTGTAGAAGCACTTTGCCACAAAACCACAAAGGTTTTTGTGTTCATATCATAGCTTTTCAACGTTCCAGTTTTAGTTTCTTCAGCGCCGTTACTGTTGACATAAGAAAAAGTCATTCCTTTGTTCAGGCGCTTCGCGAACTCTTTTTCCACGTCTGCATCAGAAACAGTGTTATTCTTACTACCAGTCATAAGTCACCTCATCGCAATGTTCGTTAAGTTTTAGAACGGTATTAAAAACTTCTACCCCAGGGCTCTTGTCGCTATGAAATTATGTGGGGGGTACCTGCTTTTGGTTACTGTTATAAATCACAGTTTTTTAGAGTTTTTTGCAATATAAGTTATTACAGCGAGCGTTTAAATGTGGGAGCTGGCTTGCCTGCGATAGCGGTGTGTCAGTGAAAGCTGTTCTGGCTGATACACCGCTATCGCAGGCAAGCCAGCTCCCACATTCTGATCGGTGTTGTAAATGAAAAAGGCGGCGACCCTCAACAGGTCGCCGCCTTTTTTTACCGCCAGTGAAGCTTAATCCGGCAGTTTAAACGCCATCACATAGTCACCCTGCTTGGTACCCAGGGAACCATGACCACCCGCCATGACCAGCACGTATTGCTTGCCGTCTTTACCGGTGTAGGTCATCGGGGTGGTTTGCGCGCCGGCTGGCAGGCGGCCTTCCCACAGTTGCTTGCCGTTTTTCACGTCATAGGCACGCAGGTACTGGTCGAGCGTACCGCTGAGGAACGCCACGCCACCGGCGGTGGTGAAGGTGCCGCCCAGGCTAGGCACGCCCATGGTCAACGGGATCGGAACCGGCGCGCTGTCACGCACGGTGCCGTTCTTGTGCATCCAGATGGTTTTATGGGTGGTCAGGTCGACCGCCGCCACGTAACCCCACGCCGGTGCCTGGCACGGCAGGCCCATTGGCGACAGCATGGCTTCGAGGATCACACCGTACGGCGCGCCTTTGTTCGGCTGCACGCCTTCGGTTTCGCTGACGCGTGGACCTTGCTTGGCAATATCGGCGGCCGGGATCAGCTTGGATTTGAACGCCATGTAGCTCGGGTTCACGAACGCGATCTGGCGCACCGGGTCGACGGAAATGCCACCCCAGTCGAACACGCCGAAGTTACCTGGGTAAACGATCGAACCTTGCAGCGAAGGTGGCGTGAAGGCCCCGTCGTAGCGCATGGATTTGAAATCGATGCGGCACAGCAGTTGGTCGAACGGCGTCACGCCCCACATGTCACGCTCTTTGAGCGGCGGTGGCATGAAGTTCAGGTCGGACTTCGGTTGGGTCGGCGAGGTGTGATCGCCAGCCACTGCGCCTTGCGGTACAGCGACTTCGTGGATCGGCACCACAGGCTGGCCGGTCGCACGGTCCAGCACGTAGATGCTGCCTTGCTTGGTCGACGCCATCACCGCCTGCTTCACGCCGGCTTCGGTCTTGATGTCGATCAGCGACGGCTGGCCGCCCACGTCCATGTCCCACAGGTCATGGTGAGTGAACTGGAAGGTCCACTTCACGTGGCCGCTGTCGATGTCCAGGGCGGTCAGGCCGGCGCTGTATTTTTCCGAGTCTTCGGTACGGTCGCCGCCGTATTGGTCGGGCATCTGGTTGCCCATCGGCAGGTAGAGCATGCCGAGTTTTTCATCCACGGCGAACATGGACCACATGTTCGGCGAGTTGCGGGTGTAGGTCTTGCCTTCGGCCAACGGGGTGGTGTCGTCCGGGTTGCCGCTGTCCCAGTTCCACACCAGCTTGCCGGTGTGCACGTCGAACGCGCGGATCACGCCGCTCGGCTCGTCGGTGGAGACGTTGTCGGTGACGTGGCCGCCGATCACGACCAGGTTTTTGGTCACGGCCGGTGGGGAGGTGGAGTAGTAACCGCCTGGGGCGAAACCACCAATGTTGGCTCGCAGGTCGACCTGGCCTTTGTCACCGAAGTCTTCGCACATCTTGCCGGTGTCGGCGTTGAGGGCGATCAGACGGGTGTCGGCGGTCGGCACGAAGATGCGTTTCGGGCAGGCATTCGGTGCGGCAGCCGGGCTGGCGCTGCCGGTCGGGCTCTGCTCGGAAGCGTAGGCCGCGTCATCGTGATACGACACGCCACGGCAGGTCATGTGGGCCCAGCCCTTGAAGTTCTCGGCGCCCATGCTGCTGATCTTAGGATCGAAGCGCCAGATTTCCTTGCCGGTGTCCGGGTCCAGCGCAATCACCTGGCTATGCGGCGTACACACGTAGAGCATGCCGTTGACTTTCAGCGGGGTGTTTTCTGCGGTGGTCTCGCCTGGATCGTTCGGGCCAGGGATGTCACCGGTGCGATACGTCCACGCCGGCACCAGCTTATGGGCGTTTTCCGGAGTGATCTGCGCCAGTGGCGAGTAGCGGTCGCCATAGGCCGAACGGCCGTAGGAGTTCCAGTCGCCATCGGCCTGGGACGGTGCAGCGCTGGCCATGCCAGGGACTGCGTCGCGGTCGAGTTGGCCGGTCTTGACCATTTCACCGGGGTTGGTGAACTGGCTGGCCAGGGCGGTAGCACCCGCCAGCACCACGGCCACGCTCAGCGCGCCAGTGCCCAGCGGGGCAGGTTGGCCACGTAGCAACGGACGGCGAAACCACGGGAGCAACATAACGATGCCCAGGGCAAACAGCAGCGCCAGGCGCGGCACCAACTGCCACCAATCCAGGCCGACTTCCCACAAGGCCCACACGGTGCTGGCAAACAGCACCAGTGCGTACAGGCCCAGCGCGGCGCGACGGGTGGCCAGCAACAGGATGCCGGTCAGGGTGATGCCGATACCGGCCAGCAGGTAATACAGCGACCCGCCAAGCATCGTCAGCTTGATACCCCCGGCCAGCAAGGCCAGGCCCATGATCAGCAGCAAGACGCCGAGCAGCCTGGGCAGCAGGCGGCTTGGGCTCGAAGCACCATCAGTGCTCATAGTGTGTTTCTCCGTGACGTTGGAATTATGTATCCCCGTGTTTCTTCACTGTAGATGACGATTCGACACGGGCTTGGTTCAGCGTTAATTCGGTTTTTCTGGGGATAAGTGGGGTTATCCACAGACGGGCGATTTATCCCCAGGCGCAGGTCGGTGTAAGACAGCGCTGTCTTGGGCAGAGGGGGAATTCGGCAAGATGGGGTCGACCGCGGAAGTGAAACGTTTCAGTTTGTTGCGGGCAAGGATAAAGGGAGTTGTCTTGGAGAGAAAGGACGAATCGCGATATGCATCATTTCTGAATTGGTAACAGTGACCAAGTGTCGCTGCAAAAGCTGAGCGTGGTAGGGCCTTTGTGGGAGCAACTGTCTTTGAGGATTTATTTTCAAAATAATCCTTTCG